>CAYPHX010000005.1:18896-46442 GCA_964410635.1 uncultured Erysipelothrix sp.
ATGCTTGTTAGTTTCGAGCAAGTTATATTCCAGTTACATTCATTGACAACTATCCGCCGCAGGCTTAAACTTAATTTAGGTAAAACTTAACACAAGGAGGAAGAAATGAAAATATTAGTCATAGGCGGTATTGCTGCTGGGATGAGTGTTGCTGCAAAAGCAAGCAGAACTAACCCAGATGCAAAAATTACTGTCATCGAAAAGGAAAATTATGTGTCATTTGGCGCATGTGGCCTTCCCTACTATATTGGAGGACAATTTGATGATGAGAACGAAATGTACTCGCGTACACCTGACCAAATGAGAAAATCTGGCATTGAGATATTATTAAAACATGAAGTTACTGAAGTAAACTTTGATTCTAAGAGTCTTACAGCGCTAGATTTAGATTCAAACACTGAACATACATTAAAATATGATCGCTTGATGATTGCGACAGGTGCAAGTGCGATTATGCCTCCAATTCCAGGAATTGAAAGTAGTAATGTATATTCCATGACAAAACCATATGATGGTAACAAGTTTAAAGAAAATCTTGGAACTATGAATGATATTGTGATTGTAGGTGGCGGGTTCATTGGCGTTGAAATGGCAGAGCAACTAGCACATCTTGGGAAAACAGTGCATGTTATTGAAGCACAAGATACAATTATGAGTGGTCCTTTTGATACGGAATTTTCCGAAAAACTTAAAGAATCGCTAGAAGCATCAGGCGTCCATGTTCATGTGTCAACAACTGCTCAGTCATTTACATCTCATGATGGTGTTGTAACTGCAGTTGAAACAAGTAACGGGACATTCAAAGCAGATGCTGTTGTGGTCTCAGTTGGATTTAGACCCAATACTGCATTTTTAAAAGGACAACTTGATATGTTAGGTAATGGGGCAATCATTACAGATAACTTCGGTGAGACTTCTATTAAGGATGTATTCTCAGCTGGAGACTGTGCTGCTGTGAACCATAGAATTTCAAAAGCACAATATATTCCACTAGCAACTTATGCAAATAAAATGGGACGTCTTATTGGAACAAATATTGTTTCAGATAAGAAGGATTGGTTGGCCTTTAATGGCGCTTTAGGATCAGGAGCTATAAAAGCTGGAGATTTCGAGGCTGCAAGTACAGGTATTACTGAAAAGACTGCCAAGGCTTTAGATATCAACTACAAGACAACGCTTGTCTATACGAATAATCATTCAAATTATTATACAGATGTAGCACAAGAAAAAATTATGATTAAACTCATCTATAAGGAAGATACAAAAGTATTATTGGGAGCACAAGTATTTGGCCGTAATGAGGCAGTGCTTCGAATTCATGCTTTAACAACTGCAATTCACGCAGAACTGACAACAGATGAGATTGGATTCATCGATTACGCTTATGCACCACCATTTGCTTCAACTTGGGAAGCAATCAACGTCGCTGCAAACACAGCGAAGTAATTAAAGGAGAGAGAATATGTTAGATTCACCATTTTTTACACAATTTCTAAAGATAAGTAATCCAATTACTTTAATAGCAATTGTGGCTTTAGTAGGAGCCCTGTTCTTACTAAACAGATTAAATAAAAAGAAAGTTAGCTTCTCAAATAGAATGCTAATTGCACTTGTTATAGGACTGATTATTGGACTGGGAATTGATTTCTTTGGTTCAAACTATAGTATCTATCAAGAATTCGCTAGAAAAGAAATCTCAGTATGGTTTGGCTTAATTGGATCAGGTTTTGTAAAACTTGTTCAATTAATGGCAGTGCCGGTTGTCTTTCTTTCAATTATTAAAGTATTACTTGATGTTAAGGGAGATCGTATTAAGGCTCTGACTGGTAAAACATTCTTTGTCTTACTTGGAACAACATCTATTTCAGCACTTGTTGGGATCTTAGTTGTTAAACTATATAACCTTCAAGGCGCTAACTTTACAGGAACATTATCAGAAAATAGTATTCAACGTATGGGTAATATTGCAGCGCAAAGTTTCCCTGAGTTCTTCTTAGACTTAATTCCAAACAATATCTTCTCAGTAATGAGTAGTAATGGATCAGTGGTTTCTGTTGTAATTATTGCCGCAATGTTTGCTGGCGCAATTCGTTTCTTACTTGTGAAAAAACCAGACGAGGTTCAACCTTTTGTCTCACTTCTTGATTCATTACGCGTTACAGTTAACTCAGTATTGATTAATGTTATTAAATTAATGCCTTATGGAATTGTTGCTTTAGTTTCAAATACAATCATTTCTAATGGACTTGATGCAATTAAATCTGTAATTGGATTTATTGTTGCTTTATATACAGGTGTTATTATTATGATGCTAGTGTATGTCGTCATTCTATTACTGATTGGTGTGAACCCAATTACATTCTATAAAAAAGCATATACAACAATCGTCTTTGCTTTCTCAAGTCGCTCAAGTGTTGGTACATTACCATATACCCTTAAAACACTGAATGACGATATGGGAGTATCAGGACAAACATCTAACTTTGTCGCAACACTGGGTACCTCAATTGGTATGAATGGTTGTGCAGGTGTCTTCCCTGCAATGTTAGGTACCTTAGTCGCAAGTGCTGTTGGTGCTGAAATGAACTTTGCATTCTATGTGCTTGTCGTGCTTGTGGTTACCATTGGATCCATCGGGATTGCTGGTGTACCAGGGACTGCAACTGTTGCAGCTACTGTAACTTTAAATGGACTTGGATTTGGCGCTGCGATGTCACACATCGGTGCTATCTTCGGAATTGACCCAATTATTGATATGGGACGTACTGCACTAAACGTTACAGGTGCAATGGTCGCTGCTATCGTGGTAGACAATTGGGAGAAAACATTTGATAAAGAAAAATTCAATAGCCCATCAGTTACTGAATTAGAAGATTAATCATTAGAGTCATTACTTAGGTAGTGACTCTTTTTTTATTGTGTTTCACAAATAAAAAAAGTGATACCACAGTACCACTTAATCCATAAATTCTAATAGTATATCGTCCAACATGATAAATCCATCATCAGTAGCCTTGATATGTGTATCACTAAGACTAATGAGAGCTTTAGAGCGCTCTATTGCATCTTTGTAGTATTCCCTAAAGTCTACTTCAAATACCTCGTAGAAGCGTTCAAATGATATCCCCTCGCGTAGCCTTAGACCCATCATAATAAATTCGAACATTGATTCTTCTTTAGTTAGATGTAATACTTCTGAGAAAGTATCTTCGCGCAAGTACCTTCTTAGGTTAGATGTCCATGTTTTTCTTATATTATCAATCTTCAAACTACTTCCCGGCCCTAAAGCATAGTAGTTTTTATATTGCCAATACACTTTGTTATGGCGACTTTGATAACCTGGTTTAGAAAAGTTTGATATTTCATAATGTTCATAACCATTCTTTTTCATCATCTCAATACAGTTCAAATACATTTCTGTTTCAAGTTCGTTTGAAACTTGTTTTATACCTGCTTTATGAAAAGCAGTCCCCTCATCAACTGTTAGGGCATATATTGAAATGTGATTGGGTTTTAAATCTACAATATCTTGCATACTTGAAATAAATGACTCTAGAGTTTGAGAAGGGAGACCATAAATTAAATCTAAAGAAACATTATTTAGTCCATTGTCTCGCAGCATCTTCATGGCCGCACTGACATCATAAAACTTATGATGTCTCCCAATCTTTTCTAAAAGATCATCATCCGTTGTTTGAACACCAAGGCTCATACGATTGACACCATATTTTAGGAGCATCTTTACTTTATCTTCACTTAAATTATCTGGGTTGGCTTCAAAAGTAAATTCGCCACCTTCTGATAGATGGGGTTGCATTGCTTGTAGTATGCCTTCTAGTTGATCTGTTTCAAGTGATGTTGGTGTTCCGCCACCAACATAGATGGTTTCTAGACCATAGGGTAATTCATTAATTTGAGAAATCAATCGCAATATGAAATCATCTGATATAAATCGATTGTACTTATACTTTGTAAATGAGCAGTAACCACATATATGATCACAAAAAGGAATATGGATATACACTGATTTAGTATTCACGCTTTAATACCTCTTCTATCTTATGCGTAATGATTTCTTCAACATCATATCCTTCATCAATACAAATGGATAGAGCATACATCAAAACATCCGCTAATTCATTCTTAAAAGCCGCTTCATCTTCAGATAAGGCGGCTTTTAATTCTTGTGCTTCTTCTAAGCATGCATCCACAAGAAATTCTTTGGTGTCACTTTCGTCCCAACCAAAATGTTTTCGCATGTGTGTAATTTTATTTAGTATTATATTATTCATCATCCATAGATAGAACTGTCATGAACGCTTCTTGTGGAATCTCTACACTTCCAACTGCTTTCATTCGTTTCTTTCCTTCTTTTTGACGTTCTAGAAGTTTTTTCTTTCTAGAAATATCCCCTCCGTAACATTTCGCAATAACGTTTTTACGGACGGCTTTAATATTTGTACGTGCAATAATTTTATTATTGATTGCGGCTTGAATTGGAACTTCAAATTGTTGTCTAGGAATAATATCTCTCAGTCTTCTTGTGATACCATTTCCGCGGTTATAAGCAAAGTCTTGGTGCACAATAACACTCAGTGCATCCACGATATCTCCATTTAGAAGAATATCCATTTTCACCAATTTAGATTCTTTATATTCTTTAAACTCATAGTCAAATGATGCATAACCACGTGTTGCTGATTTTAGTTTATCAAAGAAATCAAATACAATTTCTACCAATGGTAAATGATAAACAATATTCATTCTTGTCTCATCAATCACTTGCATATCGACATATTCACCACGTTTAGCCTGGCATAATTCCATAACCGGTCCAACATATTCACTTGGAACTAATATTTGAGCCTCAACATAAGGTTCTTCAATACGATCAATATAGTTGGGCGCAGGAACTTTAGCAGGGTTATCTACCCTAACCATTTCTCCATTTGTTTTATAGACATGGAAGACAACAGATGGTGCTGTTGCGATAAGATCAAAGTCAAACTCTCTTTCAAGTCTTTCTTGAATAACATCCATGTGTAGTAAACCTAAGAAACCCGTTCTAAATCCAAACCCTAAAGCTTGAGATGTTTCTGGTTCAAAAGTCAGTGATGCATCGTTTAGCGCCATTTTCTCTAACGCTTCACGAAGATCAGTATAGCGTTGGTTATCTACTGGATACAGTCCACAGTAAACCATTGGATTGAGCTTACGGTATCCATCAAGTGGTTCTGCAGTAGGATTATCTACTAAAGTAATTGTATCCCCAACGTTAACATCTTTAATTGATTTAATACTTGCGGCGATCCAACCAACTTCACCTGCTCGAAGTTCTGTTGTTTGTTTCTCACCTGGATTTCGAATTCCAAGTTCAAGTACTTCAAATTCAGCGCCTGATGCCATAAACTGGATTTTATCTCCTGGTTTTACAACACCTTCTTTAATTCGAACATAGGCAATAACACCACGATATGTATCATAAATTGAGTCAAATACGAGTGCTTTCAATGGTTCTGAGTCTTCACCTACTGGTGGTGGTAATTGTTCAACAATACCTTTTAGAACCTGGTCAATATTAAGACCTGTTTTCGCACTAATTAAAGGTGCATTTGAAGCATCTATTCCAAGAACATCTTCAATTTCTTTCTTTACACGATCAGGATCTGCTGAAGGTAAATCGATTTTATTAATAACAACCATAATATCTAAGTCATTATCGATTGCTAAATAAGCATTCGCCAGTGTTTGTGCTTCAATCCCTTGTGTTGCATCAACAACAAGAATTGCTCCTTCACAAGCAGCAAGTGAGCGGGATACTTCATAAGTGAAGTCTACGTGTCCTGGAGTATCAATTAAATGGAAAGTATAATCTTCGCCATCTGTATGGTGATATTCTAACTGAACAGCATTTAACTTTATAGTAATACCACGTTCTCTTTCTAAATCCAGTGAATCTAGAAGTTGTGTTTGCATATCTCTTTGACTTACTGTTTGTGTGGCTTCTAAAAGCCGGTCAGCAAGTGTACTTTTCCCATGGTCAATATGGGCTATAATAGAGAAGTTTCTTATGTTTTCTTTTTTCATTTTATCATCCTTTTAAATAAATTCTTAATTTTTTAGTAAATGGGAACAAGGCAATAGTAATACCTGACCCTAAAACAGCTTGTGGTAGATTAGCAATCAAAGAGGCCATAAATGTATAACCCCCTAGTACGAATCCATCCACCAATGCATATCCAACTAACATTACGAGTGAGCTTAATACAAAAGGTATAAAATATAGTTTTGTGTTTAAGAACTTTCTCAATAAAAATACTGTTAGAACCATCAGCCCTTTAATTATACCTGTAAACACAGTGTAGTAAATGGCACCTGCAAGCAGATCGGCAATCATACTTCCAATGCTTGCCGCAAAAAGCGCTTGGGTTAATGGTGTTAAAGACGCCAGTAATAAAACAACGACATCTCCTAGATTAAAATAACCACCAGCGCCATATTGAATTGATGTACTTAATGTTACTCCGGTGACTAAAGCTGCAAATAAACCGATTAAAACAATTGTTTGTGTTTTCTTTATCTCAATTTTGTTCATCAATCAAAGACTTTACCTTTCCATAACGCCCCAAATCCATTGGCAACGTCTTCATTTTTCATCTTAGGTTTTCCGGCTGGTTGCACTGATGTTAGTAAAATATAGCCATCATCAACTGCAACTAAGACCCCTTCTTTATTTACTTCAAGTACTGTCCCACTAAGGTGGGAGTGTGTATCTAGATTGTGTTTGACACCATGAAATTTAATATTAAGTCCATCCAATACACCATATGATGTTGGCCAAGGGATCAGTCCTCTAATTTGATTATATATTTGTTGACCACTCTTTTTAAAAGTGACATACTCTTCATCTCGTTTAATAGCATAGGCATAAGATACTTCATCTTCATTTTGTACTTCTGCTTCTAGCTTTCCTTGAAGATATAAAGGCAATGAATTTTCAATCAATAAGATAGATGCATCCATGAGTTTTTTCTCTACATCACCAAATGTATCTTCTTGATCAATCTGAACTGTTTCTTTCGCAAGCATATCTCCAGTATCCATTCCGACATCCATAAACATCAAAGTAACGCCTGTTTCCTTCTCGCCGTTAATGATTGCTTTATGAATTGGCGCTCCCCCACGATATTTTGGTAAAAGTGAGGCATGAACATTTAATGATTTTAATGGTGGGATATCTAAGATTGACTTTGGAACAATTTGGCCATAAGCACAAGTTACAATACAATCTGGTGCTAATGCACGAATATCTTCAACTGAATCTTTAATCGATTCTGGCTGCAGAACTGTAATTCCATGTTCTAAGGCAAGAACCTTTGTATCCGGTTGTCTTAACTCGCGTTTTCTTCCAAAAGGTCTGTCGGGTTGAGTTACAACACCTACAATATTATACCCATCTTCAATTAGTTTATTTAATACAACATTTGAGAATACTGTTGTACCCATAAATAGTATTTTCATTACATCACTTCCTGCTCATTATTATATCATGCTTAGTGTGAAAAACCATATATCACTCACTAATGAATCATTAATTTGAATAAATATCATTTTTAAAATTTATATTGATAAGAGTTCACAACCGTCTCATTTGAGTTAAGCGATTACATTTGATACAATTAATTTATACGAAGGAGGTATGCTCAATGGCAGTTATTGAATCAAGAGAAAAACAAGTTAGAAAAAGTCGTGTTAGACGTGGTGAAAATAATGTTGTTCGTAAAAAGACAAACACAGTTCTTAAGAACTTTCATCTCGCAGTGGAAGATGAAAACAAAGACGAGGCTAAAGTATTATTACAACAAGCAACCAGCCTACTCGATCGCTCATTAACAAAGAAAGCACATAATAAAAACTTTGTGAACAGACACAAGTCTAGACTTCACAAAGCGTATAATACACTTTAATCCTGTTTATCAGGATTTTTTTTATTTTAAGACATAACCTCTAGCATAAATAATTCAAATGCAACAAAACGATCAATCTCACCTAATTTCGCTTTTTGATCAAGGTTTGCTAATGCGTTAAGAATGGGCAAGATATCTTTAACTTTTCCCATTTGACGATTCACGATCACCCAGTATTGTCCTTTTGACATACTTAAGCTGTCTAGAATTGCCTTCTCAGAATAACCTCTTCGATATAATGTTTCTACTTGATAAATACTTCTTAAATTTGAAGCCACTAAAGGAGCCAAGTTTAAAGGATCATTTTTTTGCTCTAATAAAGAATGGTATATCTCAAATGCTTTCTTTCTATCTTTATCAAGAAGCGCATTACCCAATGAGAATATATCTCTTGAGATATCTCGGTTGATCATATTATCAATAATATTTTCATCAATCGTCATTTCAAGCAAACTTAATTTTTGGAGTTCTGATGCAAGTCGACCATAGTCTTCTCCAATACGCTCTAGAAACAATCTTTGCGCAGCTGCCGTCATTTTGACATTGTATCGTGACAGTCCTTCTTGTAATGAACTGGGCGCATTAAACCCATTTGCTTTTGTAATTGCATGTTCTTTTGCATGCTTTCTTAAACTTGCATGTAATTTCTTAAATTGTGTAAGTTTCTTTGGAAAGGCTAAGATTAATTCTACATCTGTTGGATTTGATACCAGTGTTTGTAAGGTATCCGTATCGATTTGATTGATATGTTTTTCATCTTCTACAAAGAAGAAAACAACCCTTGGCACATCAAAAAGAGAGACAGTTTGTACAGCCTCCGCTACTTTTCCAAAATTAAACTCTGCATCACTGGCATAGAAATCGAACTGTTCAATATCTGTGTGGATACTTTTAAATTTGCTAATTATTTCGTTTCTTTTTTCTAATACAAGGAAACGATCTTTTCCATAAATTACATGAATCAAGTTATCACCTATCTCATTATACCAAATGCTTTGCCTTCTGACACAATTAGTTTGAATATTGGCATAAGAATAATACTCACATCACCCTCAATACTTGTTTGTATCTGCGTAATCCGTAAATCATGTAGTCTTTTTAGAACTTCTGGATGGGGATGATTATACATTCGAGGATCACTGCTAATTAAAGCAAGTTGCGGTTGAAGTGATTGTAGAAAACTTAAAGATGAAGATGTATTAGATCCATGATGCCCTAACTTCAGTACATCAATACGCTTGTGCGGATATTGATTTACAATATCTTTCTCTTGGTTTATTCCTGCATCACCCATAACTAAAAAACTAAAATCTTTTATAGAGAACTCTAATATCAAGCTGTTTTCATTTGCATCATCATACTCAACGTTTGTAAGATATTGCTTCATAAAGGGGATGGATTCAGTTTTATTTTCTATCAAATGCTCAACCTTAAACTCATCAATCAAACGATCTTTGTTTTCACTATGATCTAAATCATCATGAGTAATGACTAAGTAATCAATTTTTTTAATCCCCTTTTTGTATAAACTTCTTTTTAATGTTGCATAACTTGAGGCACGTCCTGTATCAATAAGAATACTTAATGAATTGAATGGAAAACTAATTAATGTTGCATCGCCTTGGTATACATTCAACATACTGATACGCATGAACGGATTATATGTTGAAACCATCAGCATTAGCATCATTACTTTTACTTGGACTTTGAAGGATTTAAACAAATAGAAATACAACCAAATAATTGAAGGTGCTCCAACAATTAAAAGTCTGTGTTGATTTAATATGTGCATTCCTACATTGAGTAAGTTTAGAGCAGTATTAAATCTAAATGTTATCGTTAAGAAAACAATCATGCCAGCATATATTTTTAATACTGGATACAATATTAGTTCTAATATCTGTAAGCGCCCTGTTAAACGCATCAAAAAATAAATTCTTAGAAGCATAAAATTAACATGCTTAAACTTCAAAGACAGTGATTCCAAAATAAGCGGAAGATAGATTAGATTGAACGACATATCATAAAAACTATAAGGATACATTATCAATAAGATTGGGAGATACTTTGTTTTATCTTTAAACAATCTTGATATAAGGATTCGCATAATAGAAAAGCCACTGCCAAATAGATACATGTAGAGAATAATTATCGTAAGTTCAACATACTCTCTTTGCTTCTTATAAAGTAGTTTTGAACTCAATATTTTACAAAGTTCAAGAAGTCCTAATAATTGAAGTGATAATACAGAGAATATCGTTTCTACTTCCTTATCAAAAAATCTTTTTAAATCATGGGGCATCTTTGCATGAAAATACTTCTTCAAGTTCCATTTACGTTTGACTAACTTGCTATCTTCAATCTTTACTTGTCCTTTTATCCTTTTAGACTTTTGGTACTGCGTTCTATCTTCATAATAGATATAATTATTAACTTTAAGCTTATCGCCCAGTTCATAATCACTTGCTCCTTTGAGTTCATATAAGTTTATTCCATTTCTTAGTATCAGCTTATATTCTTTAACAGAAATAACTTTAGATGTACTCATAAAATTTGGTATATTGACTTGTTGCGATATCAAAAAAAGACTTGTTGTAAGTATGAGTAAAACAATCTGTTTTTTGTGGTCGGATAGATAAAGTCTTAAGCCAAAGAATAATCCACATACAATGATTAATATTGGATTTGAGAGAAATGAGTAAAGCCAGAGGATAATACTTAGATACATACTTGATCTTTCAATTTCTCAAAAGTTTTATCACCGATACCTTTTACATTTTTCAGATCTTCTATCGTTTGAAAGTATCCTTGTGTGTTGCGGTATTCAATGATTCTTTCTGCCATCTTGGGTCCGATCCCTTTAATCATCATGAGTGAGTCTGTATCTGCATGATTAATTGAGATACAGATGATGTCTGTTTTAAGTGGAATGACAATTTTATCATTATGATTGAGTATTTGTGTTTCGTTAATTTTATCTAAATCAGCATCCTCATCAAGTGGCACTTGTTTGAGTACATCTTCAAGTCTTGAAAACTTTTCTATTTGAAAAGGATAGTTTTTGTCTTTGTAACTAACATATACTTCAATTGAAGATTCATTTTCTATAAATGGATTAAACTTTAATTTTACGAGGCCAAAACATCCAATAATTACAAAAATAATTGATGCACTGATAATTTTCTTCATATATTTCACCCTTATTAAATAAGTTAATACAAGTTATTGTCCTAGTAATAAAAAAAAGACATATCTCACCAGACATGTCTTTGAATTAAAATACTATTTCTATTTATTGAATTTGAATATTCCTAGGATTTCTTTTGGATTATCATTACTCAAGATCGACCCAATCATAATGATGATTGAAAGTATGAATAGACTGAAACTAAACTGACCTGAAATTAAGAATTGAAAAATAAATGCCCAAGCTGGATAGGTGATGTTTAAACCCATTGCTTGCGTTGCACCTATCATATCGATAGATTTGTAATATGCCAAGTAGGATAGAGTCCCAACGATACCACTTATAACTATAATGAACCCAATCATCGGCGTTTGAATGGTTGGAGCCATGCTTGTATAACCAATTAAAGGCATGATAATAATGGCATAAGTGATGCCTGTAGTTAATTGTCTTATAGCTAAGGCAACCTCACTAGAGACTTCTTCTTTTAGTGCAGCACTGATAATAACAGCTTCACTACCCCAACCTACAATTGTAAAAATAATACTTGCTAAACCTAAGAATAAGTTTGATACTTCTATATCAGGCGATACCCCCATTAAAACAACAGCAATAACAGCAACCAATAAACCAAAGATACTGTGAAGCTTCATTCGTTCTTTTAAAAATATATATGCCAATACAAGGCCTACTGCAGGATAAATGGCAGAGATACTTGATGCCAGTGTTGAACCCAAATACTTGATTGATATAACATATCCTGCCATACCAATGGGTCCTCCTAACAGTGCAGCAACAATAATTGCTAATCCAGACTTAGATTTTAATACACGTTTGAATTCTTGAACTTTTTTTAGCCTTATTAATAACAAAGCTAAAAGTACAAAAGAGAATGTATCATGAATAAAGTTTGTGACAAGTGAAGATTTGATTCCCATCTGCGTCATGATTGGATATGATAAAGCAATTCCTAAAATAACTGAATCTAGCCCCCAGAAAAACCCTGATAACAAACCATAAATACTTCCTTTTTTATGCATATTATTTTTCCCCTAATACGATATTCGCATATTTTCTTGCATATTGATATTGTTCAATACCATATGTTCCAAAATTCTCCCCTGACGCTTGTTTGTAGATTGTCCATATTGACCATAAGAAACCAGACAATGAAACATAGCTATAAACGATACGAAGCTCTTCTTGAGTATGTTCTCTTTGAAGGTACATGTTTAGTAGTTCTATGATTGCATCTTCTTGTAGACCGCTATAAACAACGTACATCGCAAGATCCATCAATGGGTCAGCCATTGAAGCATACTCCCAATCTAATAAATGAATCTCTCCATCTGTTAATAAGAAGTTATCACTAACTGGATCAACATGACAAAGTTTTTTCTCTCGATCCAAAGATTCTAAGTACAAGATCACTTTTTGAACTTTAGCGTGAACTTCATCAAAATCTGTAAAGAAGATAGATTTGTTGTCTGTAGCAAGTTCAATATAATAAGCAATTCTCTCTTTGAGATTAAACTCATGTTCCACAGTTAGATTGGATCCATGTAATAATCTAAGTTTTTCTAAAGCCATTTCTACTTCATGCTTGTTCTCAATATTTATCGTTCTTGAGTTCGGTAAGAATTTTGTAATCTTATATCCCAGTTCAGGGTTTAAGTAAATAATTTCATCTGATATATCCAGTACCTTTATTGTTTCATAAACTGCCGCTTCTTGTGCGCGATTAATTAATTTTTCAGTACCTATACCAGGATTTCTAAAGACATAACGCTCTCCTTTGACATCAAAGAGAAAGGAGTCATTGGTCATACCTTCTTTAAGAGTTTTTATTCTCACAATATCATCTAAACCAACATTAAATACATTACTGATGACATCGAGTATTTCTGATCTTGCATTGATGAGATATGTTTCATCATAAGCTCTTAACTCTTCCAGTGATTCAAATTCTAATATTGAATTACTTGGATATTTACGTGCATATAAATCCATCTCTTTAATGTTATTTAAATATACATCTTCCCAATACCATTGAGCAGCGTACTTATTACCATAAACACTGTTGATGGCTTTAATCAGTTTTTCACTGAAATCTTTTTTAAAGAAGGTAGGTCCATACATCGCCCATGTATTACTGCCTCCGATTGGAGATGCCTCTAGTATCAAGTTATCTTTATTTAACTTAACAGCCCACTCATCAGTTTCCTCTTCAAAAAACTCTACAGCATAGAAACTGTTGAACTCATACTCTCGATACAAGTTATCTGGCATGTAGATATCTGATGTTAGAATATAAGTATTCTTTAGTTCATCTTTTGCATAGTATAGAGAAGAAATATTGTTCTTTGTAGAAAACTCTGGGTTATATATAAGCTTAACGCCATACTTTTCTGTTAGATATTCAAAAGTCTCTTTTAAATACCCTACAACAATAGAGATGTCTTTTATTCCTACTTCATGTAATTGTCTAATCTGTCTTTCAATCATTACTTCGCCATGGACCTCTAATAATCCTTTTGGTTTATCATAAGTCATGGGTACAAAACGAGAACCAAATCCAGCAGCCATTATAATCGCATTATCAACACGATTTGCTTCTAATAATTCCAGTCCTTTTTTTGTTACAACATAGCCCTTAGAATCATCAATTAACTCTAAACTGACAGCCTCTTGAATGATTGTATTAACTTTCCCCAATGATAAAAACATCTTTTGTGCCATATCACGTTGTGTCATTGTGTTATCTTTATTGATTTGATAAATCAGTTCGAAAATATTATTCATAGTATTACCCCTGTTCATTATTCTCACTTTAAGCCTATTTTTGAACATTGTCAAACTATTTCTACTTTATAGCACTTAATTAATAGATACTTAATAATTATTAAAGACAAAAAAACTGACTCGATATGAATCGAGCCAGTTCCAGTTTTTATTATTTAAATTTAATGTCAATAATTTCAACTTCATAAGGTTTTGCTACGCGTACTGTAACAACATCCCCTACTTGTTTTTCAAGCATGGACTGTACTAAAGGAGAAACATTTGATAGTTTTCCTTTGTCAGGATCTGCTTCTGGAGAACCAACAATTGTAAAGGTTTCTTCTTCACCTAACTCTTTATCAAGAATGGTTACTGTTGCACCTAAACGTACTGTCGTATTTCCACCTTGTGTAGTGTCAATAATTTCAGCATTGTCCAAGATTCTTTCAAGCTCACGAATTGTCGCTTCAACTTGTGCTTGGCGATCACGTGCTGCATCATAGTCAGCGTTCTCTGACAAGTCACCTTGTGCGCGTGCTTCTTGAAGTTCAATGATTACCTCTGGTCTTACAACGTCTAGGTAATGGCGTAATTGTTTCTTATGATCTTCATATCCTTCTTGTGTTATTGGAATTTTTTGGCTTAATTTTGAATTTGTCATATGTACACTCCTAATCTTTGTTGATTATACTACTTATTTTCGTTGTTAGCAAATCTATAGCAACTAAATTATGCGCCCCTTCAGGTATTATGATATCTGCATATCGTTTTGAAGGTTCAATAAATTGCTCATGCATAACTCTAACTGTGGTTAAATATTGTTCAATAACATTTTCCATCGTTCTTCCGCGCTTATTCACATCACGTACTAATCGTCGGATAAATCGGATATCATCATCAGTATCTACAAATACTTTAATATCCATAAGATTACGTAGTTCTTTGTTCTCTAAGACCATTAAGCCTTCAACAACTAAGACATCACTGGGTTGAACAATCTCAGTGACTGTACTACGTGTATGTTTTACAAAATCATATGTTGGTTTTAAGATTTCGCGTTTTGCTTTTAATGTTTTTAAATCTGAAATAAGAAGATCCATATCAAAAGCAAATGGATGATCATAATTTACTTTAAGTCTTTGTTCAAATGGAATGTTTGACTGATCTTTATAGTAATCATCCATTGTCATAATATAAACTGATTGAGAATCTTCAAATAAATACTTTAGCTGTTTCGCAATCGATGTTTTTCCTGAGGCAGTACCGCCTGCAATTCCAATAATAATGGGAGTCATTTTGTCACCTGTTCTTTAATTCTTTTTCTTTCTTTAGATGGTCCTGATACGTCTTTGTATAGTAAACTTTACCATCTCCACCTTCATAAACATCTGCGATAAAGAATAAATAATCATGTTCTTTATAGTTCAATGTATTCTCTATAGCAGAGATTGAAGGGTTCAATATCGGTCCAATAGGTAATCCACCATATACATAAGTGTTGTATGGATTGTCAATTGCTTGATTCTTATAAGCTTCGCAATCAGTCCAATCCTCAAAATCGTATAATACATAACAAACTGTTACGCTAGATTGTAATGGCATATTAATCTTGATTCGATTCATAAACACACCAGAAACCATTTGTTGGTCTTCTTGTGTTGCAGCTTCATACATAACAATTGAAGACAATGTTAGAAGATCATGAATAGAGAATTCACTCGCTTCTAATTCACTTTCAATAGAATTCATACGTTCTTCAAAATTATCTAAGATACGTCTTGTGACAGTATCCATGTCGCTGCCGTCTGCAAATCTGTATGTATCTGGGTAAAGATATCCTTCAAGTAGTACGCGTTTATCAGACTTGTTTTCAAATATACTGTCGTCAATGTACTCGTAATCTTCAACAATATCTTTAAGATATTCTTCATTATTCCATAAATCAATTAAAGCTTCTTTATCAAAATTCATTGTTTCTTCTAGAATCTCTGCAATATCTTTTGCCCATGATCCTTCATCTATTTGAACAGTAATATCACGATATGGCACTGTTTCATTTAAAGAAGTTAATATTTCCTTAGTAGACCATGCACGATCTATCTGGTAAAACCCTGCAGCGATATTTTGTTTTTTAGAAAATCTTGAATATAACTTTGTTGCCCATACACTTTTTATTAAGTCTTTCTCATGTAACTGAGCCACGATTTCATTAAAGTAAGAACCTTCAGTAATCTCAAGTTCAACAATCTCAGACTCTTTTTGTACCGGGTTTAAACTTATAGTGTATGTAAAGATCGATAGGAATAGAGAAAATGCAAGAAATACCGATATGATATTTCTTGCGTTTTCTTTACTTAAATTGAATTTATTTGATTTTGGTTCTTTATTAGTCTTCTTCATTTTCTTCTTCTGATTTAATAACAAATGACTCAAATACTTCTTCGATCATTTCCCATTCTTTCGCATCAGAGATTTCTAATAATTCGCCATCTTCAGTATAAGCGGATGCGAATACTTCACCTGTCTCATCTTCAGGATCTAAATACAGAACGTATTGTCTTCCTTTTTCTTCATTCTCAAATGTGAATAGAATTTCCATTTCAATTTCTTTGTCGTCTCCATCAACCACAATAATTTTGTTTTCTAACATAACTTTTTCCTCCGTTTAAAAACTGTTTTGATCTAAGAATGATTGCAATATTTGTACTGCAGCCATTTGATCAATTACTTTCTTTCTTTTTTTTCTAGACATATCCATTTGAATGAGTTGTCTGGTCGCTTGTTTACTGGTGAGTCTTTCATCCATTAATATAACAGGTATCTCAAACCATCTTTCAAGCTTTTCTTTAAAATCAATTGAGAGTTGTGCTCTAGGGCCAATGTCGTTGTTCATCATTTTTGGTAATCCTAAAACTATTTTTTCAATATTCTCTTTCTCGATAATTTCACGTAGTGGTGTTTCCAACATGTCCGATTGCTCATCTTCAAAACGTACTGTTTCATAAGGATGGGCAAACATTTTTAAACCATCTGAAATACTCACACCACATGTAACTGAACCTAAATCCAGGCCCATAATTTTTGATACTTTCATTTGTTTTCTAAATAGAAACGTACGAGTTCTTCAATAATTTCGTGACGTTCAACTTCTTGAACAACATTTCTAGCATCTTTGTGTGATGAGATATATGCTGGGTCATTTGATATTAAATAACCTGAAATTTGGTTTACTGACTGATAGCCACGTTCTTTTAAAGCATCGTCAACTAAATGTAAGATTTCACTAATTCTTTCTTTTCTAATTTCATTTGCATCAAAAGCCATTGTTTCTTGTAGATTTATTTTATCTCGACTCATGCAATCACCCCTTTATCTATAGCTTTATTTTAACACATATTTCTTCATATGCGGCATCAAGTTTGGAAATGTTTTTACCACCAGCTTGTGCAAAGTTAGGTCTTCCACCACCATTACCATCAGTTGCCTGCGCTAATGTACGTGCGATGTCTCCTGCTTTGTATCCTGCTTTGATGGATGCTTCACTTGCATTGACCATAAAGTTAATGCCATCTTCTTTGATATTTGCAATCATTAGAATGTCTACTTGGTCTTTTAGTGTGTCTGCTGTGTTTGATAAAATATCTTTATCCACATTGTCCAGTTTCAACCAAAGTGTTTTCAATCCGTCTTCTGTTGTTTGAACATCTTCTAGCCATGATGACTTTTTCGCTTCAAGAGCTTCATGAACCATCACATCATATGCTTTTTGAAGTGTGTTCATTTCATTTTCAATCTCTGTAATTCTTTCTTGAATTGTTTTTTGCGATGCGAGTTTAAGTTGTTTTCTTATGTTTTGAATCTCTTTAGATTGCGCATCGAATGTTTCATATGCACCATAACTTGTTTTACCAATGATACGTCTAATTCCAGACCCAACACTTTCTTCACTTATAAGTTTGAATACACCAATCTCACCTGTGTTTATAGCATGAATACCACCACAAAGTTCTTTAGATATATCACCCATACTTACCACGCGAACTGTTTCACCATAAGTATCACCAAACAGTGCCATAGCACCAGTCTTTTTAGCACTTTCTAAATCCATGATTTCTGTTTTGATTTGAAGTGATTGTGCAATCCATTCATTTAATTGTTTTTCAATTTGATCTAATGTTTCTTCATTTAATCTTTCAGTATGTGTAAAGTCTAATCTGAAGTATTTCTCATCAACATAAGACCCTGCTTGATTGACATGTTTTCCTACTAAGTTATGTAGTGCTGCATGAAGCAAGTGAACTGCGGAGTGATTTTTTCTAATTAATACTCGACGTTTCTTATCAACTGACAGATCAACAATATCACCAAGTTTAACTTCTTTATCCATATTTACATGGTGTAAGTGTTGTCCCGCATTCGCTTTTGATACACCTTCAACAATACCGTTACTGATGGTTCCAGTATCACTTACTTGACCACCACTTTCTGCATAGAATGGTGTTTCTTTAGTAACAAGTAATCCTTCACCAATAAGTGAATCTACCAGTTTTCCATCTTTAAACAATCCAACAACTTCGGATGAAACTGTTAAACTGTCGTATAAGAATGTACTTTCTTCTTTAAAGTTTAGAATATCTTCATTTTGTGATGCCATTGATTCTACTTTTTGACGTGATGAACGTGCACGTTCTTTTTGAGCTTCTAAAGCTTCTTTAAATCCTTCAAGATCTACTTCAATTCCTTTTTCAGCTGCAATTTCTTGTGTTAACTCAATTGGGAAGCCATAAGTATCATAGAGTCTAAATGCAACTTCACCTTCAAGAGTTTTTGAGTCCCCTTTTGCGATTTCATCTAATAGAAGTTTTTCTCCACCTTGTAATGTTTTCGCAAATCGAACTTCCTCATTAAGAATTAATTTCTTTAAATCTTCCGGTCTATTGTTTAAATCAGGATAGAATGATTCCATGATTTTAATAACTGGCATAACCAGTGTTGATAAGAATGCATCTTCAATTCCCAATACTTTTCCAAAGCGTACAGCACGGCGTAATATACGACGTAAAACGTAGCCTCTTCCTTCGTTTGAGAATAATGCACCATCATTCAGGGCAAAAACTAAAGTTCTGATGTGGTCAGAAATAACGCGATATGCCATTGTGTTATCAGCATATTTAACATCGGTTAGTTTTTCAACCTCTTTGATGATTGGTAAGAATAAATCTGTATCAAAGTTTGTTTCTCCATCTTGTACTAAACTCACAAGACGTTCAAATCCCATCCCTGTATCGATATTTTTCTGTGGTAATTCTTTGAATGTATGAATATCTCCACCTTCAATACCATCATATTGTGAGAATACGACGTTCCAAATTTCGATATAACGATCATTTTCTATATCTTCGAAAAATAGTTTCTCGCCGATATTATCTGGATCATACTTAACACCACGGTCATAGAATATTTCTGTATTGGGTCCACAAGGGCCATTTCCAATTTGCCAGAAATTATCATCCGTTTTTAAGATACGTTCTGGATCAATACCAATATCATTAATCCAAATATTGTATGCTTCAGTATCATCTGTATGAACAGATACATACATGTGCGCAGGATCAAGTCCAATCCATTCTTCTGAAAATAAGAATTCATATGCAAATCTGATTGCATCCTTCTTAAAGTAATCTCCAATGGAGAAGTTTCCTAACATTTCAAAGAATGTATGGTGTCTTGCTGTATATCCAACATTTTCAATATCATTTGTACGTATTGATTTTTGTACGTTTGTAATACGTGGATTTGAAGGTTTTACACTTCCATCAAAATATTTCTTTAATGCTGCAACACCTGAATTAATCCATAATAATGTTTCATCATCAATGGGTACAAGTGGTGCACCGGGTTCAACCATGTGACCATGCTTTTTAAAATAACTTAGGAATAAATCCCTTACTTCTTGGCTTGTTCTATATTTCATCTTCATACTCCTTTTTAGACATAAAAAAAACATCCCTATCCAGGAACGTTCTCACGCGGTACCATCCTGATTCATACATAAATGTATGCACCTCTTAATTTCTTAACGCGAAAGATACGGGACAAATGTCCATCTGGAAAAGTAGCAATTATTTGTATTTATTGAAGTATTTCACCAAACTACTTCTCTCTTTTGAATAAACAATAAATAACCATGTCTTTACTTAGTCGATATTAAATAGATTTTACCATATAGGTAAGCTTAATGGAAGTAAATTATTTCACTTTTTTGCATACACCGACAATTAAATACTTCTTTAATCAATAAATTCATTCTCATGATTGATTTAGATATTCATATCATAGTATTGCTAAAGCGCTTTGGCTTTGCTATAATATTTTAGCATGGCAAATGCACCTGTGGCGGAATCGGTAGACGCGCACGCTTGAGGGGCGTGTGAAGCAATTCATAAGAGTTCAAGTCTCTTCAGGTGCACCAAATATGATAAACATCCACTGTAAAGTGGATTTTTTATTACTCAAACAAATAATATTATCATGCCTAGCTGTCTTATATTGACTTGACATCTTAGCAATAGTAAAATATCAAATAGTACATATATAATTAACTAACAACCCAATTGTTCCTGGAGGAATATCATGAAAATACTCAAGCAATTACTTATTATCGTTGGCTTCACTATCATAGGTTCCCTTATCTCACTCATACTTCCAATCAATGTTCCTGGAAGTGTTGTAGGACTTATATTACTCTATCTTGCACTTCACTTTAAAGTTCTCAAACTGGAACAAGTTAAAGAAACCGGTGATTGGCTCAAAAACAATATGGCATTTCTTTTTGTTCCATTAAGTGTTGGATTGATGAATGACTTTAGTATCCTTAAAGATAATTTACTAAATCTTACGATCATCATGGTAGTTTCAACGACTTTAACTATGGTCTTTGTTGCCTTTATCGCACGAAAGGATGGGATTTAATATGGAACTTGTAAGTCTTGCCTTAACCATTGGCCTCTATTTATTCTTTCAAAAAATTAAAGACAAAACGGGATCTACCTTAGTCAACCCACTTTTACTCAGTGCAATTTCAATAATCATTATTTTAAGTTTGAGTGGTATCAGTTATGAAACCTATAACAAGGGCGTAAACTTTATTACACTCTTACTGGGTCCCGCTACTGTTGCACTCGCAATTCCCTTATATGAAAATAAAGAAAGTATTAAAAAGTATAGTAAGACAATCTTCACTGCAATATCAGCGGGTGTCTTAATGCATACTCTTACAATACTTGTCTTATATAAAGTATTAAACTTAGACAAAGTAATGCTCGCGACTGTTTTACCTAAGTCTGTAACAACAGCAATCGCTAAAGACATCGCATTTCAAAATGGTGGTGTAGTAGAAATTACGATAGCTTTAGTTATCATAACCGGAATCTATGGTGCTGTAATTGCGGATGTTGTATTCAAACTGATGAATATCAAATCAAAAACAGCAAAAGGACTTGCATTAGGTGTATCAGCACATGCTGTTGGAACATCTAAAGCAGTAGAGATGGGTGAGATGGAATCTGTAATGTCTACCATCGCATTGATTCTAACGGGTTTGATTACCGTATTTATTACCCCTTTAATTTTATATATTTTTCTATAGTAAAAAACTCTTAGCAACAGATAAACTGTATTCGCTAAGAGTTTTTATTTTTTTAACATTTCTTTTAAATATATTTCTATCAGACCATCACTTACGAGATGCTCCTCATATTCAAATTCTGGTAACAAGTGTCTGAATATAACACTATAACCACCAGTTAAAACACGTTGACATTTTTGACCAATCTCTTTTTCTATCATATTGGAGATACCTTCTATTTGGGCAACAATCCCATAAAGCATTCCTGATTTTATCGCATGAATTGTATTTTTACCCAAAACAGTTTCTGGCATGACTAAATCTACCGTTGGTAAATGTGGAATCATCTCAACCATAGATTTGAGTGATGATCCAATTCCAGGCCAAATCACGCCACCTTCATAAGTGTTACCATTATTTGTGAGGGTGATTTTTGATGCAGTACCAATATCAACAACAATCACTGGCGTGTCGTACTTCGAACTCGCTCCAACTGCTGTACAGATTAAATCAGCACCTAAGGTTTCTGGTTGATCAATGTTAATAATAAACTTATCCACAGTTGTACCATTAACAAGTTTTGGTTTAATTGAGAATTTATTTTCTAAGACTTTTAACACAGTATCTTGAATTGCTGGAACAACACAAGAAACAATAATATCTTCAACTTGAATATCTATTTCTTTTAGAAGTGTTGTTAGCAAGACTTCAGTATTCTTCTTAAAAGTAAGAACACGATGTTCGTAAACTATTTCTTTTTGAGTATTATATCCGACAAATACTGTATTGGAGTTTCCTATATCAATTGTAAGTATCATAATTTGTCTCCTTAACAATATAAAGAATACAATATTATTGATGTACTTTCAATCGATTCGGTATTTCTATTCGAAAGCTTGAGTAATACCTGTAATTCGCATTCTTGATGCAAATGATATAACGGGCATATCTACCGGGAAAATAACCTCTATTTCATAACGCTTATCCATTTTTGAATGGGTATATGTACAACTTGAACATATTTTTTGACTCTCACTATGATTACTCACATCCATTAAGTTACCATCATAATTGTTGGTTAGATGCGTTATGTAATTAAGATATAGGTGTCCTTTGTGTATCATTGTAATTACCGATGCGAATTGCATCATAATAGCAATCAAAAGACAGCCTACCATAAACATGAGTGTATATTCGATTGCTGCTTTCATTCTGCAATCTCAGTCATATTTTCCCACGTATTTGTGAGTGTTTCTCTTAACATACCTTTAAACTCATTTGAAAATAAAATCATACCTGAGGCAATGATTGTAACAACTAAGACCAAGCCATACTCTTCAAAAAATGCTTTCATATACTCCAACCTCCTTCCATTAAATTTGTAAGAACCATAAACATTAAACCAAGAAAACTTAATGACACTAGTAACATCGGTACAAGACCAAACCAAGAATAGAAATTGAGTCTTGATTCAAACATTTCTGAACGAATTCGAATCAATTCTTTGGCGTTATCTTCTATCATGTTCGTTAATTGGACATTCGCATCACTACTACCCATAACTGCATAACGATATAAATGATGCATGGATCTTTCAATGTTTAAATCATCATACTCTGACATAAAATTTACATAAACATCCCGATTTAAGGGATCTTCCTTTAAGTCTATTACCAATTCTTTTAACTTCACGCGCATCAAGACAGGTGCAGATTCAATTGATTTTTCAATAGCCAAAACAACTGTATGATAACTCAGTAATACTTCCATGATTCTAAGCCATATTGCAAACTGTAAGTTGAGTGCTTCCTTTAAACTTTTTATATCATGCATCAGTTTAAAGTATGGTTGTTTATAAACAAGATAAATAAGAATTAAGAAATATTTTTGCTTATCAGAAGGCATAAAATACAAGATTACTAATAAGATGATGAGATCTCTTTTTCGTCTTTTTATTATCTTTTGTGCATCAACACTTAATATCTCACATTTCTTCTTTAAATCTTTTTCTTGTAAAAAGCTGAGTATAGGGAGTCCATATATAAGCATTACAATTATCATTAAAATTATCATAATAACTCCTTTTTAAGAAACCAAGACTGGCACAGTCGTCTACTTAAAAGCACGACTGCAGTTATGTTTGATGCTAGAAAAACAAACATGAGTTTTTGATACAAGGAAACATTTTTCATATCGATGGATTGCATTAACATGTTTTGAGCAAAGAACGAGATTACAAGCCCAATCAAGAAAAGTAATAACATCTTATTGCGATGTTTTCTTTCTTCTTTTTGAAAAGACTTCGTCTGAAATATCCAGTGTTCTATATCATATTCTAAACGGGACAATTGTGCTTCAGAGTGCATGTTCCCAATGTGTTCACTGGAATCCAGTATTTCTACAAGTGATTTCATAAGATAGTGATCTGTGAGTTGAATCATACTGTCTTCAAGGCTTACACCCATATTATAGTTTTCAACAACTTTCTCACATGAGACTTTAAATGATCCTTCAAAACCAGTCTTTGCATCAATGAGTGCTAAGTATATTTTCTTATGTGCTCTAAAATAAACACAAACCCGCAACATATACTGACTTATATCTTCAAACTCTCTTTTCATTTTCACTTCTTGTAAAGCAAAGGAAATCAATAACAGTACTGATACACATAAGACCATCGACAAGTAAATAATATACTTAAGTTGTAGATGAAACAGTTTAGATAATAATGTAATTCCAAACATTGATAGTGCAAGTAAAAATACAGTTTGGATGAATAAGTTTTTATCCATCTCTTTATGTAACTTCTGATGTCGAAGAACATGAATGATATCTGTCAGAACGATTAGGCAAAATACAACAAAAACAATCATAGTATCACCTCTCGTTTTGTTTCATGTTGGTAGATTAACTCTGGTGTATTTTTATCAAATGATACAATTTCTCTTACATATCTATAAACACCAGAATCACTGACGATATGTTCAATATGTATCCCTATATCGATGGCATCATAGAGTTGTTTTAAAAATGCTTCACTTGATTTATCGATGTCCTGCATCATATAAAGCATTCTTTTAGGAATGTCATAGGCTGTTCTTGCATGAATTGTACTTAAAAGATGTGTCCCTGTTGAGATTGATTTAAGTAAATCTTCAACTTCTTTTCCCCTTACCTCACTGACCAATAACCAGTTAGGTCTTTGACGCATTGAGGCTTTGATGGCCATATCATAAGTAAAGCTTTCTGATACTTTAAGACTGACGGAATCTCTTTCTGGATGAATCTTATCGTAATGTAGTTCACGTGAGTCTTCGATTGAGATAACGCGACTTCTTGGATCAATATATTGCGTAAGAAATTTTATTAATTCCGTCTTACCAGCACCCGGTAAACCACTGACCATAATATTCTTTTGTGCGTTTACGGCTCTTTTTAAATATTGTAATGCAGAAGCTGTAATGTAGTTTTCATTCAGTATTTTCTTTTCACTAAGTCGCATCACGGTTGGTGTCTTTCTAAGTGATACACTGAGTTTACCAGATACTGAAGGATGTAATATGCTTACCCTTAGATCCTTAAAATCAGATTCTAATATTGGTGTTTGAAGATTGAAATGTTCATTGACTAGGTTTGAGAATCGAATGCATGCTTGAAAAACAATGTTCTCTTCGAGTGCTTCTTGAGCTATAAATCTTCCTTTTTCTAAGTGGTCAATCCATAAATCTTGGCCATTATAGTTTATATCGGTCACTAAGTCATCACTAATATAAGGTTCAAATATATTAAAGGGGAACTCACGATTCATTGCTAAAGTCCCGTGGTAATAACACTATTTTTGCTTCTTCTTCATATTGTAATAAAGCATTAAGGTCATCTGTTTTTATTGCAAGTAAGATAACATGGGGTGAAGTTCCAGGCTCTACATCTAAGCCACTGCGATCTTTAACACCTACGACTCTAACATTCTCGATGATAATACCGTAGTCTTCTTCTTTTTTATTTTGTACTGCAACATCAACATAGCTTCCTCTGTTAATTGAGGCACCGGCACTACCCACAACATCTTTCTTCAAGGCATATACTCTTTCATTCTCATAAAGAAGTAATTGTGGTGCATCAATAGATTCTGAAAGTGTTTCGACATTGGCAGTTCTAATCATTTGATTTTTAAGAAGCGTGTGTTCCATCTTGACATATAGACCTTCCACTTCCTCAATATTTAAAAGTGCATCATCAGGTACAAGGTGCCTGCTTGTTTTAATCGTTGTAATATCTTCTTTCTTAATCTTATGGCGTTGTGATAAATCTTTTTTTACTACAATGACATCAATAAAATCAATTC
Source organism: uncultured Erysipelothrix sp. (assembly GCA_964410635.1). Classification (GTDB taxonomy): domain Bacteria; phylum Bacillota_I; class Bacilli_A; order Erysipelotrichales; family Erysipelotrichaceae; genus Erysipelothrix. The sequence continues at coordinate 44,804 of CAYPHX010000005.1, forward strand.
TTTTTCTAACCATGAATTCAGTCCCCAATAAAAAGACTGCTACAACACTTATAACCACTGCAACTTTACGAATAATCCCCATTTAAATCCTCCTCTATTAAACTTTCTTCAAGCTCATATTCAAATCCTTCATTATTTTTCGCATAGACCTTAAAATGAATCATTTTGGGATACTGTTCAAAACTCTTTAACTCTACTGTATATTCAAATCCTTCTGGACTACTCATTAGAAAGACATCTTTAAAAGTTTCAATCGCAAGATTTGCATCACTTGCTTCATAGGATGATAAAATAGCAGATTGAGTCGCTCGTTCTAACATATATCGATAGTGTATATCCAATGCTTGTTCTACTTGAATAGAAAAGATTGGAATAATAAAGATAAATAGACCGAAGACAAAGAAACTAACTGCCATTTTATCACCTCATTACTAATTAGGTTCACCTTGTTAAAAGTCCTAAATATATATGGTATAATGAACTCATGAAAAAACTATTGATAATTATATTGAGCGTGGTTCTACTCACAGCATGTACATCTAGAACCAAAGATAAGTTAGAACAATTTCAAAAGTCCACCATTACTGCTGGATTTGATACGACAATAACAATGATTGGCTTTGCAGAGTCACAAGCTGCATTTGATGAAATTTTCGAGAAAGGACGAGAAAAATTCTTGTACTATCATGAATTGTTTGACATCTACAACAATTACGATGATATCAATAACCTTAAAACAGTTAATGCTGCGGCCGGTATTGAGAAAGTTACAGTCAGTGAAGATATTATAGATCTACTGCTGCTTTCTAAAGAATATACAAACATTTCAAACTACTTTGATATTACTTATGGTTCAGTTTATAAAGTGTGGCATGAGTATCGTGAAGAAGGAATCGAACTCAATACACAAGGCAAACCTGGAAACGTACCAACCCTAGAAGAGCTAGAAGAAGCTGCACAGTATACGGGATGGGACAAGGTAGAGATTGATGCTGAGAATAATACTGTCTATTTAACTGAAAAAGGCGTACGACTTGATGTGGGAGCTGTTGCGAAAGGATATGCTACTGAAAAGGTTGCCTTATATCTTGAAGAGATTGGCCTTGAAAATGGTATTGTTTCAGGCGGTGGTAACATCCGTACTATTAATGGTAAACTTGATGAACCTTGGAAAATTGGTGTACAAGAACCACGTCCAGAAAAAGATGCGCCAAGTATTGATATTTTTAATATAGATGAGTCAATGTCAATTGTAACTTCAGGTGATTACCAAAGAACTTACTATGGCCCTGACAATACATTCTACTCACATTTAACAAACCCGAATACACTTTATCCACAAACTGGATTTAGATCAGTATCCATTGTAACTAAAGATTCTGGCTTAGCGGATATCTTCTCTACAGCACTCTATATGATGAGTTATGAAGAGGGATTAGATTTCGTTGACAAGTTTAATGCATCGCATCCTGAAAACAAGATAGATGTTTTCTGGGTTGTTGATGATAATCCTGACTGGTATCATTATGAAAACAAACAAGATGATGAAACGGTTGAGTATTACTATACAATGACCGATGGTCTTAAAGAGATCAGTAGAAATTTAAATCGATAATAAAAACAGACGCCATTTTAAAAT
>CAYPHX010000006.1:0-45152 GCA_964410635.1 uncultured Erysipelothrix sp.
ACTTCTAAAAGTCGTTGTCTTGTAGGACTTAAATTCTCTATCATCCAATCTTCCTTTCTTAATCCATTTTTTCACCAAGTTTATTATAACATGTTTGCTTGGAAATACAACAATGATACCCGTTATCACTTGGTTGAACTACACTAATTAAAGAGTTGAACAAAATAATAAGTTCCTTCAACATAATAAACTGCACAAGAAACGTTGTTATATCGCTCAGATAGTATCGCATCGCGATGTGAGGGTGAGTCCATAAAGCCAATCATAACTGACTCTATATCATCAAAACCTTTCGCAATATTCTCTCCCATTGCAGCATCATCAACGGTATAAAATGGCGTGCCATCGGGACGTTCATGTGCCATCTTAACAACCAACTCTTTCGCTCTTAGTTTGGCAGCTTCTTCTAAGTTATCATACCAAGAAAGTGAATTAATATTTCTGTCTGCACGTTCTTGGTTGATACTCTCGTACATTTCTTGAGCCATCTCATAATTATAGTGTGGCTCCTTAATAAACAAACGTGAACTACGCTTTGCTAAGTCTATCCCAAAAAAGACAGTTAAAACTAGTACAAATATTACAAGCAGTGAAAAAAATAGTTTTTTCATAGAAGACCCCTTTAGGCCATTATATCATATGCAAGATCTTTTAATTGATTCATCTCTTTAAAAGCAAACTGGCTTAATTCAACGCCTTTCATCTTATTATAGACATCAGGCAATAAGGGTTTAGAAAAGTACACATGAATCGCTTTTTGCTTCTCATTATAACTTTCTTTAATATACATAAAAACCATGGGTGCTTTAGCACGTCTTAAGACTGAGAATATGCCATCTTTAAACTCCAACATTTCTTTTTTATAAGAGCGAGTTCCTTCTGGAAAAGCTAATATAGAATGACCTTCATTTACATCTTTAACCGCTTCTTTAAGGATATTTAGACTTTTACGTGCATCATCACGATCCAGTGGATATGACTGACTCATCTTCATAAAAGTTCCCGTAATAGGATTTTCAAAGAGTTCTTTCTTTGCAACAAATCTAAATGGTTGTTTGATGGCAGATAAAGTAACAAAAATATCATTTTGAGATTGGTGATTACAAACAAAGATAAAGTTTTGCGTCATGTCTTCATCAAAATTATGTGTTTCAACCTTAATTCTTCTGAAACCCAAATAGTGTTTGGGATACATTTTTAATTCCTTATCTTTCTTTTCTTGAGTACCATACCTTCTAATAAACTGAGAACGAACCCAATAGAAAGGCAAAACAAGAAAAGTTATAAACATATTAAATTTAGCCATATAGCATCACCACCGCCATCGCATAGTCTTCATCATGAGATATACTCACATCGCCTTCCTTTGAGATGGGTTTTCCAAGTTCATCTTTAAGAACTTCAAAGTCTAGAAAATCAACCTCACCAATCCCTGTGCCTTTCGCTTTTGAGAAAGCTTCTTTTGCAGCAAAACGACCTGAGAGAAATTCTACTTTACGTTTTTCTGTTTGAAGTGATTCATAAATATCTCTTTCCTTCATTGTCAGAACTTTAGATAAGAAGGATTCATTATTTAGGTGTTTTTTTATGCGTGGCATGTAGACCAAGTCACAGCCCAACCGCAAATTTAAGCGTTCCACTGGCAACAACCTTTCCGTCCACTAAGGCTTTTGCATCTGCAATTCCAATGGGACCTTTAATTTTTTCAAGCTTTACATGGAGTTCCATCGTATCTCCAGGAATTACCTGTTTTCTAAATTTTACTTTATCCATACCTGCAAAAAATGCAATCTTGCCTTTAAATTCTTCCTTACTTAATAAAACAATGGCGCCTGCTTGGGCTAGACTTTCCATAATTAGAACACCAGGCATGACATGATGCTCTGGGAAATGTCCTTGGAAATGCATTTCATTGGCTGAAACGTTTTTGATTGCGATGATACTTTCTTCATCCATTTCTTTTACAACATCCACCAATAGAAAAGGATAACGATGAGGGATAATCTTTTGAATATCATTTGAGTTCAATTGCATCTTACTCACCATACTTTCTAAAAATAATAATTGCGTTATGTCCACCAAAGCCTAAAGAGTTACTCATAGCTGTATTCACATCTTGTGTCAGTGCTTTATTGGCAACATAGTTTAAATCACATTCAGGATCAGGGTTTTCCAAATTAATTGTTGGAGGAATAATACCTTTTTCAATTGTTTTAATGGATAAGACTGCTTCTATACCACCTGTACCACCCAATGCATGACCATGCATTGATTTTGTGGACGAAATCTTAATCTCTTTAGCATGTTCTTGGAAAACTTCCTTGATTGCATTGGTTTCAAATTTATCATTGAGTGGTGTTGAGGTACCATGCGCATTTATATAATCTATTTCATTAGTTTTTAGATTGGCATCTTTTAATGCATTTTCAATCGCTTTAACAGCACCCTCACCTGATGGTGCGGTGATGTGGTAGGCATCGGATGTTGAACCATATCCCACAACCTCAGCATATATTTTTGCATTTCTTTTAAGTGCATGATCTAAACTTTCCAAGACCAATACGCCTGCCCCTTCTCCTAACACAAAACCATCTCTTTCATGATCAAAGGGTCTACTTGCCTTAGAAGCATCAGGATTACTTGATAGTGCCGAAAGTGCATTAAAACCAGCCAAAGTATAAGGGTTAACACCTGCCTCTGTTCCGCCAGCCAACATCATTTCTGCATAACCATGTTGAATATGACGATAGGCATCACCAATGGCATGCGTCCCTGCTGCGCAGGCAGTTGTTACTGCTGTAGAATGATTTTTAGCATTTGTTGCGATTGATACATTACCACTGGCCATATTTGGAATAATCATGGGAATAAACATCGGTGGAATCTTAGCATAACCACCTTTAAATGCTTTGTTAAGATCTTTCGCAAATGTTTGCATACCACCCATACCTGTTCCAATAATGACGCCTAAGTCTTCTGGATTATGATTCTCATAAAGACCTGCATCCATCATCGCTTCCACTGATGCATAAACAGCATATTGTGAAAAGAGATCTTGACGACGTACTTCTCGTTTTGTGAGATGTTTAAGTGCATCAAAATCTTTTACTTCTGCAGCAATCTTAACTTTTAGATCACTGGTGTCAAATGATTGAATTTCATGAATTGCATTGGTTCCAGCAATTGCATTATTATAGGCTGTATCAGGATCGTTTCCCAATGGGCTAACAATTCCCATTCCTGTAACGACAACTCTTTTTCTCATAAAACCATCCCTCCACAAACATTCAGTGTTTGTCCTGTTATATATTTTGCATCAGAGGAAACTAAGAATTTTACAGCATTCGCAACATCTTTTGCTTCTCCTAAAGTATTTAAAGCTATATTTTTTAAGATTTCTTTTTTAATATCTTCAGATAGTTGATCTGTCATCTCAGTTTGAATAAAGCCTGGTGCTACACAGTTCACTCGTACTTGGCGTGAAGCAAATTCTTTTGCGAGTGATTTAGAAAAACCAATCAATCCCGCTTTACTTGCAGCATAATTACTTTGTCCAACATTACCAATCAATCCAATAACTGAACTGATGTTTACAATTGAAGCTTCTTTACTTCTTAATAGTTGTCTTGAGAAGTGCTTTGTCATATTAAAGGCACCTTTCAAATTTACATCGATCACTTGATCAAAATCAGCTTCACTCATGCGAAGAATTAGATTATCTTTTACAACCCCAGCATTATTTATTAGAACAGTAATATTGCCAAACTCTTTTTTTACTTCAGTAGAAAATGCTTTGACTGCATCATAATCTGATGCATCAACTTGTTTTAAAATAAAGTTTTGAGTTTGAAGTGCACTAATAAACTCCGGGTCATAATCACGGACATAGGTCCCAATTACAAAATACCCTGCATCTCTTAGAGTTTGGGCTATCTCTAAACCAATACCTTTTGTGGCACCTGTTACGATTGCGATTTCCATATAATACTCTCTTTCACTGTTTCAAAGTCGAAGACATTAATTGTCTTTGTCTCTTTATTGATTTCTTTAACGAATTTTGTGATTGTGTTTTTTGGGCCTATCTCTACAATATGAGTCACATTATTTTCTAACATGCGTTCAATTGTTTTGGCCATTTCTGTTGTTTCTGAGATTTGACGTGATAATGTATCCTCAAAATTTGTCTCTTGAAACTCAGCTGCGACATTATTTATAAATGGGATTGTTGGTTTTTGAAAGGAGACTGTTTCTAGGACTTCTTTCAATTTTTTACTTTCATCCTTGAGCAAGGACATATGTGAAACAGTTGATACTTTTAAAGGGATGGCTCTGACTTTATTTTCTTTTAAATGTGCTAAAACATCGGTCAGTGTTTCTGTTTTACCCCCAATAACAATTTGAGTTGGTGTATTCACATTACAAAGTTCAATCCCTGTATCCTTGATAAGTTGTGAAATTGTGTCACGATCTGTTCGAAGGCAAGCTGCCATACCTGTTTCATAAGGTTCAAAAGCTTGAGCCATTAAATGAGCTCTTTTTTGAATCAATTTTAGTGCACTTTTGAAATCTAAGACTTCAGCTGCACATAAGGCGTTGTATTCCCCCAGTGATAAACCGGCAACCATTTCTGGCTTGATGCCATTGGCTTCAAGAATTTTATATAGTACATAAGATAAAGTGAATAGAGCCACTTGTGTGTTCTCTGTTTGATTGAGTTCATCTTGAGTTAGATTTAGTATATCCTTACCTAAGATGTCCGTAGCTTGATTGTATAATTCTTTTGCGAGTGGATACTCTTTAACTAAATCTTGTCCCATATAAAGAAATTGCTGACCTTGGCCAGCAAAAATAAATCCTAATTTCATTGTTTTTCGATATAAGCTACAATATCCGCAACGGTGTTGAGTTCAAGAATATCTTCAGTTGGGACTTCAACATCCAACTCTTCTTCTAACTCCATCACAATTTCCATTACTGCAATTGAATCCGCATCAAGATCATCCATGATATGTGCTTCATCTTTTACATCTTCTAATTCAACATCTAATACATCAGCAATAATATTTTTAATTTTTTCTTTCATTTTAATTTCTCCTTTTAATACTTTGACTATCAAACTATATAGATTTTTTAAGACTTTGTCAAGACCACTCGATAAGACTTGTTCCATAACTTAGGCCACCACCAAAGGCAACCATGATTATATTCATACCTGTTTTTAATTTTCCTAAGCGATTCACTTCATCCAATAGAAGTGGTACTGAGCCACTGGATGTATTCCCTACACGATCTACGTTCATGAGAAATTTATCAACATCAAGTTTCAATAATTTTGCGCCCGTTTCTATAATCCTGGCATTGGCTTGATGAGAGATAATATAATCTATCTCATCAATCTCTAATTTGTTTTCTTTTAGAATTTCTTGTATTCCTTTTACCATTGATCCTACCGCAAACTTAAAGACAGTACTGCCATCCATTTTGAAATAGGGATTTTGTTCGACTTCTCTTTTAATGAAGGGATTTTTAAAGTCACTGGCATTGGGCAAACTCAACACTGCATTAATATCTGATTGAGAGTGAATAATGGAATCAAAAAGTGTTCCTTGTGATGCTTCTAAAACAACTGCACCAGCACCATCTCCAAATAGAATGGATGTACTGCGATCATTAAAGTCTAAGATTCTTGAATTGAAATCAACACCCACCACAAGAATGCGCTTGTATATCTTAGATTGAATAAAAGCACGGGCAGTATGTAAGGTAAAGATAAAACCTGAACATGCTGCATTGATATCAAATGCGGGAATTGATTTTTTAATACCCAACTTCATTCTAATTGTTGAAGCCACAGTTGGAATTAGATTATCTGGTGTATAAGTTCCAACTAAGATACAGTCAATACTTTCAACATCGATATTTTCTAAAGCTTTTTTAGATGCTTCTAAAGCCATATGACTTGTCGAGTCATCTTCAAAGTAGCGTGATTCAATACCTGTCCTTTGTTTAATCCAAGCATCACTTGTATCCATAATTTTTTCAAAATCAAAGTTACTAATTTTCTTTGATGGGATATAAGATCCTGTACTAACTATTTTGGCGCTCATGAATGATATCCCCCATTGCTCTAAATTTGTCATAACGATTTTTTTGAATCTTGTTTGGTTTGAGTTTGCGATAATCAATGAGTGTTTTGATCAGACTACGTTTGAGTTTATTGATCGTATCTCCATCTTCTTTAAAGATTCGATCAATCACACCCAATCTTTTTAAGTCATGACTTGTAATCTTCATAAGACCTGTCACTTCCTTTGCCTTGGAAGCATCCTTGAATAAGATGGATGCGAATCCTTCAGGTGACAGTATTGAGTAAATAGCATTTTCTAACATCCACACTTCAGATGTTGTCGCAAGTGCCAAAGCACCCCCTGATCCTGCTTCTCCCAATATAATCGAAATAGTTGGTACAGTAAGATCCATCATCTGCATTAGATTTTGGGCAATGGCTTCGCCTTGTCCTCTTTCTTCTGCCTCAATACCAGGATAAGCACCTGGGGTATCGATGAAAGTAATAATGGGGCGATTAAACTTCTCCGCCTGTTTCATTAAGCGTAATGCTTTTCTGTAACCTTCTGGATGCACCATTCCAAAGTTTCTTTTAATATTTTCTTCTGTAGTTTTACCCTTAACAATACCAATAACTGTACATGGAATATTATTTAACATCCCCAGTCCACCAACAACTGCGCCATCATCACCATAATAACGATCACCATGGAGTTCAATAAAGTTGTTGAAGATACGATTGATATAATCTAGTGAACCCAATCGATTTTTGTCTCGTGCAATCAGAACCCTATCCCATGGTGTGAGAGTTTTCTTGGTTCTTTCTTGAAGTACATCCAAACTCGCTTCAAGATCTTGCGTATCCATACCTTCTTCTTTTAGTCTTAATATTTCTTCTTCTAATTTTTTTAGTTTTTGATTCATTTTCTCACCTCGTGATAATCAAGCAAGAGTGATAATGTATTTTTTAATTCATCTCTTGGAACGATTTTATCAATAAAGCCTTTTTCCAATAAGAATTCAGCACTTTGAAATCCTTTAGGTAAATCTTCTTTAATTGTTTGTGCAATTACCCTGGGTCCTGCAAAACCAATTAAGGCACCCGGCTCTGCCAAAATAATATCACCCAAGCTTGCGAAACTTGCAGTGACGCCACCAGTCGTGGGATCGGTTAGTATTGGGATATAAAGTCCACCTGCATTTTGAAATTTACCCACTGCAGCTGATGTTTTGGCCATTTGCATTAAACTCATTAGGCCTTCTTGCATTCTTGCACCACCAGATGCACTAAAAAGAATTAAGGGTTTCTTCTGTTTTTGCGCTCTTTCAAAGGCGCGGGTTATTTTCTCTCCAACAACTGTTCCCATCGATCCCATTAAAAAATCGGGATCCATAATCACTGCGATAACTGCTTTGTCATAAATTGTGGCTTCAGCACAAACTACCGCATCATAAACACCCAATGTTTCTGTTAGCTTATCTATCTTTTCTTGATAGCCTGGGAAGTTTAAGGGATTTTTAGTTTTTACAATATGGTTGAATACCGCAAAGCTGTCAAATACCAAACGTGCTCGCGCTACAATATGCATTCGCATATGATGCTGACATTCATAACAGACGCGATGGTTTTGAGCAAGCTTCACTTTATCCAATGTTGCTTCACATTTTGGGCATTTTTCATAGATCCCATCTGGAATTTCTATTTTTGTTTCTAGAAAATCAAAACCTTTCAGTTCGTTTACTTTTTCTTTTTTATTTTTAATATTACGAAACATTTGGCTTACCTACTTTCTATCATTGTTTTAATTAAAGAGGTGTCGTAGTTGTGATCTAAGAACTTCTCATTGAGTAATATTTCTAATAGAAAATCAACATTTGTCTCAATCCCATCAATATCAATCTCTTCTAATGAGCGTATGGCTTTTTCAATCGCTTCATCTCTTGTTTTTGCATAAGTAATCACTTTCGCAATCATGGAATCATAAAACGGTAAAACACTGTAACCTGCGTAAATGAATGAATCAATTCGTATTCCCATACCGCCTGGAAAGTGAACACTTTCTAATTTTCCGGCACTGGGTCTAAAGTTCTCATAAGGGTTTTCAGCTGTAATACGCAGTTCAAGGGCGACACCTTCTGCTTTTATATCTTCTTGTTTAAAACTTAAAGCTTTTCCTTGAGCGATTAACAGTTGTTCTTTCACAAGATCAACGCCTGATATCATTTCAGAGATGGGGTGTTCCACCTGAATTCTTGTATTCATCTCTATAAAGTAAAAGTTTTCTTCTTTGTCCATGATGTACTCAATCGTACCGCATGATTCATAAGCGACTTCCTGTGCTGCTTTAACTGATAGTTCATAGAGTTTTTCTTTTGTATTTTGGCTTAAGTTTGTACAAGGTGCTTCTTCAATCATCTTCTGATTGTTTCTTTGTACTGAACATTCCCGCTCAAATAAGTGGGCAACGTTGCCATGTTTATCTCCAATAATTTGTACTTCTATATGACGTGGGTTTTCGATAAAGCGTTCCATGTAAACATCTTTATTTCCAAAGGCAAGTCTTGCTTCCTCTGATGCTTGATTGTAAGCATGTTCCAGTTCACTGGCTTGTCTACACAGTCGCATACCCCGTCCTCCACCACCTGCACTGGCTTTTATAAGTAATGGATAACCAATTTCTTTTGCATTAAGATATGCTTCATCAATTGATTTAACCAGTCCTTTTGAACCAGGAACTGTAGGCACACCAATTTTTTTCATGGTTTGTCTTGCTTTATCCTTATCACCCATCAACTCAATAAGACTTGAAGATGGACCAATATATTCAATCCCCACACGTTCACATGCCCGCGCAAACTCAGCATTCTCACTTAAAAATCCATAACCTGGATGAATGGCATGGGATGAAGTGTTAATTGCAGCTTGAAGAATTGCATTTTGATTTAGATAGGAATTTGATAGATGATGATCACCAATACATATCGCTTCGTCTGCCAATAATACATGTAAAGAATCTTTGTCGACTGAGGAATAAATTGCGACTGTACTTAAATTTAGTTCTCTACATGCCCTAATAATACGAACAGCAATTTCTCCACGGTTCGCAATTAATATCTTCTGAATCATACTATCTTGTATAACGCATCTCCATAAGAGACTGCTTCTCCATCACTTAAATATATCTTTTCAATTGTCCCTGATTTTGGAGCTTTAATTTCATTCATGACCTTCATTGCTTCAATAATGCAAAGGATATCTCCTTCTTGAACATGTGCTCCCAATGTGACATAGGGTACCTGATCTTCACTGGGACGTGAATAAAATACACCCACCAGTGGCGCATCGACAGTTTCCTCTTTAATCACACTTTCCTGAGTACTTACTACTTGAACAGGTGCATGTTGTGCATCCTTTTTAGTTTCCTTTGTAAGTTTGAGTTCGAATTTTGAGTCTTTATAGTGTAGTGATTCTAATTTGGATTCTTCTAATATTTCAATTAATTCATTGATTTCTTTCTTGTACATACAAACCTCCTAAAATTTAGTTTGATATTCAAAGTAAATCATAATATAATAGAGATTACAAGTAAAAAAGGAGAATTTAAAATGAAGACAAAAGCACTTATTCGCGATAACATTATTCTTAATGTGTGCGAAGATGGTTTAAAAGAGAATATAGAAAAACAAATTAAAGAACTCAAAACCCTCGATTCAATTCAAGAGGATAAAATCAATGTCCTGGTGATTGGTGGCAGTTCAGGCTATGGTCTTGCGACACGTATTGTACTGGGAGAAAAGGCAAATGCACAGATTGTAAGTGTGAGCTTTGAAAGAGAACCAAAGGGTAAAAGAAGTGGTAGCTTTGGTTACTACAACAACCAAACTATGTTAGAAAAGTATCCAAATACCATTGATATTATGGGTGATGCTTTTTCATTTGAAATAAAAGATGCGGTCGTTCAAGCATATAAAGAAAAGAATGAAAAGATTGATATGGTCGTTTATTCTTTAGCATCAGGTGTTCGTGTTGATCCTTTTACTAAAGAGAAATATGTATCAGCACTCAAACCAATTGGTACAAACTACACAGGAATCAATGTTGATATAGCTAAAGAAACACTAAAAGAAGAAACCTTAATTGCGGCAACTCAAACTGAAATTGATAACACTGTTAAGGTCATGGGTGGTGAAGACTATTACCTATGGGCAAAGCACTTAATGGATGCGAACATCTTAAATGATGGTGTTAAGTTTGTGACCTATACTTATGTTGGACCTGAATTAACGCACGATATCTATAAGAATGGTACCATCGGTTTTGCGAAACGAGACTTAGAGAATGCCAATCGTATGATTCAAGAATTAATTGATGTGATTGGTGGTAAAAGCTATATCAGTCAATCTAAAGCCGTTGTTACAAAGGCATCTATCTTTATACCAACGATGGCCCTTTATGCATCAGCTCTTTTTAAAGTGATGAAAGAAAAAGGGACTCATGAATCCATTACTGAACATAAGTATCGTCTATTTAAAGACTTTATCTTCAATGATTATGATGAGTCATTTATTCATTTGGATGCAAATGAGATGGATGAAGCAACACAAAAAGAAGTTCTTCACTTACTAGAGAACCTAAACGATGAGAACTTTAAACATGCTATTGATTTTGATAACTTCAAGAAAGAATTTGTTGCGCTCAATGGATTTTAATCTGATTCATTTGAAAACTGTGGATTCAACAAACGACTATGCAAAAAGAAATCATAAAGATTTAAAGACACCTTTTTTAATAATCAGTGATACACAAACTGCGGGTCGGGGTACTTTTGGAAAGAAGTTCTACTCACCGCAAGATAAAGGGCTTTATATGACCTTAGTTTTAAAATCTGATATTAGTATTATGGCATTACAAGACTTAAATATGGAGTTGGGTCATTTAATTTCAGATTATTTAAATCTTGTATACAAGATTGAATCTAAGGCAGTATATCCCAATGATGTCATGGTTGAAAACCGGAAGCTCGTTGGCATACTCAGTGAAGCCACACTTAAAAATAGTCATTATGAGTTTATCTATATTGGGATTGGAATTAATATTTTCAAGGCAAACTATCCTGAAGATATTAAAGATATCGCCATATCACTGGATGCACTCAGTAACAAAAAAATAAAACCCGTCAGTCTTGCGAAAGATTTGGCATTAGAGATATTAAGGATGTTAAAAAAATATGAAAATTAAAGTTAGAGATATAGCGCAAATTGGTTTAAATGTTGCCTTACTGGCAGCTTCAGCACAAATTACCATTCCTTTTGGATTTGTACCGTTTACACTACAAGTATTTATGATTTATTTTATTTCATCAATCTTTTCACTGCGAATCTCACTTTACTCAGTGAGTATTTATTTATTATTGGGTTTTATGGGTCTGCCGATATTCAGCGGTTTTCAAGGGGGGATATCTAGTTTAATATCCCCTACTGTGGGCTTTCTTTTTGGATTTTTCTTCATCACAATTACCAATCATTTCATACCTACAAAAACATTTAAGTTTATTGGCTCCTCGCTTGTCTTATATACTATGGGCTTACTTGGACTGCACTTAGTCTTTAACTATGTTCTAAATATTCCATTGGGACTGACAGAAAGCTTGTATAAGTATGCATTGGTTTTCATCCCAACAGATGCTGTATCCTTTTATTTAGCTCATGCACTCGCAAGTAAAGTTCAAGCACAATTGAATCTAAGTAATTAAAGGCTATAATAGTAGTGGTGATACAATGAAAGACTTTTTAAAGTCCATGAACTTTAACGCTACGATTATTGATGCTTTAGAGACAATGGATGAAAGTACAAAAAAAGAGCTCAAACGCTATAAAACTTTATATACGACATATCTTGATCATAACTTAAGTAAGGAACAATTTTTAAACTCTACTGTACAAATCGAATCAAGATTAATGAATAACTATCATGATACAGATAGAGTACAGTTCTTAGAAAAAGATAAGAAATGGATTGATCTGATTCTTGATTTTAAAATTATTAAGGTTGGAGTTTTACGTTTCCAATATTTTCCCATGGATTATGTTGAGATTGAAAGACAGGATTATGACTGGATGCCTCTAACTGCAACTCAAAAAGAAGTATTTTACTCAGGTAGACCTTTAATTAATGTCCATGTGGAAACAAAAACGGATTTATCTAAGGATAAGGTGGATGCTTCTTTTGCGGAAGCTAAAATCTTGTTTCAAAGAATCTATCCTGATGTGAATTTTGAAGGTTTTGTGACTCGAACTTGGTTAATATATCCAGGAATTGTGAGTTTATTAAAACCAGAATCAAATATCGCACATTTTGCTAAACACTTTGAAGTAATCACTTCTAATAAAGCAACATACCAAGCTTTATATCGTGTTTATAAAACAGAAGATATTGAAGCAATTAAAGCGATGCCTAAGGAAACTTCTTTAGAAAAGACGATTATTGAAAATATAGATAAGCTTGGTGTAAGTTTTGGGTTTAAGCCGTTTTAATCCCATAATTTAACACCATGTTTTTTTATTTTCGACATCACTCTAGGTTATAATAAGACTATTAGGAAGGTGTGAATGCATGAAAGATAAATTACTCAAACAAGTAAGTATTCTAGGTCTTGGGTTCACTATATTATTTGTAATATATTCCATCATACCCAAAGTAAATATTAATGAACAAAAAACTGAACTAAAATTAGAAGCGTATAATGCTTATATACCTAAAGAGATCTTAAAGGATTATTTGCACTCTGATCCAAAACTATACATACAATCCAGTATGGGTTGGAAAAATATTGATCTTGATACACCACTTCTATTGGATGATGAATTAAAGATTAAATTAATTGGTAAAGAATCTTCAATCAAATCAAATGAGACAACCTTTCATTTAATTGGAGTGGATACCATTCAACCAAAAATTATAGTAACTCAAAGTAACATTGATTTACCTGGTGGAGAAAACTTAAGTAATTACTTAGATTTCACAGTCATGGATTATCGTTATGGTGAATACACATATGAACTTAAGAAACCAAGCATCAATTATGTCGCTACAGTTCCTGGAAAAGACTCCTATACAATTATTGCGGAGGATCTTTCAGGTAATAAAACTGAAAAGAAAGTTGACTTCAATGTTGTAGTTAATGAACTCAGTCTACTTGAAAGTGCTGATCAAAATGTTTGGTTAACCCCTGCTAGAAAAATGCATCCTGATTATGTTCCAACACTGCTCAGTGTCCCGTTAAAATTTAGTACTAAAAGAGATTTAAAGATAAGTGAAACAGCACTTGAGAATTTCACTTTATTATCTGAAGCACTGACTGCAAATACAAATTTAAAAATTATGATTGATGAAGCTTACTTGCCTTTTGACCAACAAGCAGTGGATGAAGAGGATATATTATTTGGACACTCTGAACATCAAACTGGATTTGCGATTGATGTACGGGCTGAGAATTCTAGAAAACAAAACTTCTCTAATACTGAGAGTTTTAAATGGATAGAGAAGAATGCACATGAGTATGGTTTTATTATCCGTTATCAAGAAGATAAGGAAGATGAAACGCATTATAAAGAAAAAACATATCATTTAAGATATGTTGGTAAAAGCATTGCTTCTTATCTGTTTGAGAATAAGATGACATTTGATGCTTATATTATTCAAAATTTAGATTAACACCTTCGGGTGTTTTTTTATTATTCTGATGTTGCTTTATAAATTAATGCTTCACTGTCTTTATCAATGATATAGATTTCTTCAACATCTTTGAATGCTTCAATAAAAGTTACATGAAATGGGTATTCTTGAGCAATTAAATAAGAATCATAGAATGTTACCTTTAATATCTTATCTTCGTAAGTATATTCATACCTTTGTAAAAACTTTGAAGATTTTTTTATTTTATGAATATCAAAACTGACTTCATGATCAATAATTTGAACATTCGTTGCACTCAATTTATCAATACTTACCATCTCTCCATTTAAAAATAGAATTGCTTGGATAAGTATGAAGGCACTAACAAGGACAACAGGTATAATCATAATTCTTTTTTTCATGCTAAGTTCCTTTCACCATTTCAATAATCTCAATCATGAGTGGTGTTACGTAATCATCAATACGTGATACGGCAAAAATTTCATATGGTATGTCTAAGTTTTCAACTTTAATTTCTTTAATAAAGCCTTTATTTAATTCGTTTTTTACGGATCGTTTAGGCATTAAGGATATCCCTTTACAATTTTGAATTAAGTTCTTAATCGATTCAAGTGTATAGAATTGTTGAATATTTTGCTTACCATCTAAATCAAGGCCGATACTACGGCAATATTCAAATACCTTTTTATAGTATGCATGTGATTCATCTAAAATCATTACTAGATGATTGTCGAGTTCTGATAATGTAATTGTTGTATCGATATTATAATCGCTACATGCGACCAGTACAATTTCATCATCAAATATCTTTTGTTTATATAACTCCGGATTGTCTTCAACATCTACACAAAATCCAAGTTTAGAGTGTCCTGTTAAAACACGACTCACTGTTGTTTCTGAGTTTGTTGGATAGATATTGAATGAAAACTTTGGATATGATTTCTTAAGTTCACAAACAAATTCTGGTAGGACGTAGTTTGCGATAACAGGACATGCTGAAATTTCTAAACTTTCTTTGTTATACTTCCAGTCCGTAATTTTCGCACTGACGCTTTCATATAAATCCGTAACTTGTAAAGTAAACTTGTAGAAGATTTCTCCTGCTTCAGTAATCTTTATTCCGCGGTTGGATCTTTCTAATAAACGAACACCAACCTCTTCTTCAAGTGCTTGTAACTTTTTTGTTGCACCGGGTTGCGAAATATGAGACAAAATTGCAGCTTGCGAAATTGTCCCTTGTTCGACTATATTTTTAAAGAGTATTATTTGATCTATTTGCATATGATCCCCCTATACTAATTCCATAATCAATTGTTTCATTTGATTATACTCTGCCTCTAAATATACCTTATCATAATTCTGTGCCTTATAAAATGTTGGTCTGAATTCTTTCATGCCAGTTTCACTCATTACGACGATTCTTGTTGCTAAAAGTAGTGCTTCATCAATATCGTGTGTAATCATGAACATTGTTAACTTCTTTTCAAGCCATAATTTATGAATTAAACTTTGCATTGTCTTTCTTGTTATCGTATCCAGTGCACCCAGTGGCTCATCTAATAAAATAAGTTCTGGTTCGTTGACTAAGATTTGTGCTAAGGCGACACGTTGTTTCATACCACCTGAAAGTTCAAATACTTTCTTATCAATTGAGTCTAAAAGTTGAATCTCTTTTAGTATTTTATGAGTCTTCTCTTTTATTACAGCTTCATCCATTTTCTTTAGGCGCATGCCATAAGCAATATTGTCATAAACTGAGTACCATGGAAATAAAGCATTTTCTTGTGAGATGACGGCTCTTTCTTGTGCTGGTTGTTTTATGAGTTGTTCTTGCATGTGTATGGTTCCACTTGTTGGAAAGTCATAGCCTGCTATCATATTTAACAAGGTTGTCTTACCACAACCAGAAGGACCAATCATCACAACAAACTCTTGTGTTTCAATCTTCAAGTCTATATTTTTTAATACTTCATGGGTACCAAAGGATTTACTAAGATTTTCTATCTTAATCATTTTCAATAACTTTCCTTATATATTCTGTATTGATGAAAGCATCAATCGCTTCTGGTTCAATAACTTTATCTATAAAATTATTCTCTGCCCAATATTTTGATGTTTCATGAAACACTGCTATATAGTCCTTGTTCATATAAGCATCACTAATCATCATTTCTTTTGAGAGCCATGTTGTACCTTTGATTTGTTTTTCTGCCAGTTCTTCTGAAATTTCTAGATAACTTGCAGCATCTTTAATTACTTTTTGTGGATCAGTTTCTTGAAGTTTATATGCTTTATCAAGACATTCAATGAATTTTAATAAAGCTTGTTCATTGTTTTTCGCAAAGTCTTTGTGAACTAAGCCTACATTACTTGTCATGAGACCTTTATTTTGTAAATCCTGACTATCAATGAGTACTTTACCATCTTCTTTAATTTTTGATAGTGTTGGTTCCCATGTATAAGCCGTATCGATATCTCCACGGTTCCATGCAGCAACTATTTCTGCAGTTTCCATATTTAGTAGTGTGACATCTTCTTGTTTGAGTCCATGTATTTCTAATGTTTTAAGTAGACTTAGGTGTGATGTTGAGCTGAATATCGTTGCGATCTTCTTCCCTTTTAACTCTTCTACGTTCTCTATCGATGAATCTTTAACAACAAGGGCTTCACTACTTCCAATGATGTCATGGATCCAGAATAGCTCCACTGGTAATTTTTTAGCAAGTGCAACAACAGAATTTGTAAATCCCATCTCTGCAATATCTAATGAACCCGAAGCAAATGCTTGATTCATCGCAACACCAGAATCAAAGAAGATAAATTCGACGTTTAAGCCTAACTTTTCAAATTCTTTTTCAATCCACTGATTCTCTATCGCAACTACTGTATCATTGGGTACACGAATAATTCCAACTTTGATCGTTTCTTGCTTCTTTGTGCAGCCACTTAATAATATTAAGGAGAGTAATATTGTGATTATTTTCTTCATTATAGTTTTCCTTTCCAAAAGATGTATTTATTAATCGATCTGTCTAAAATAAAATCTAATAATACACCCGTCACACCCATCACAAAGATAACTGCGATGACGACATCTGTTTTGAGATAGTTATATGCGTCCATTACAATAAAGCCTAGTCCACTTGTAGCAGCAATCATTTCAGCTGATGCTAGTGTTGTATAACAGACGCCTACTGCTGTTTTAATACCAATCATAATGCTGGGTAAACTTGCAGGTAGTATCACTGTTTTAAAGACTTGAATTGGGCTTGCTCCCAAGGATTTAGCATTTAGGATATATTTCTTATTAACTGATAAAACAGCCCCTACAGTTGCGACATAAATGGGAGCAAAGGCTGCCAAGAATAGTAACATTACTTTAGAGGATTCATTGATGCTTAACCACATAATAAGTAATACATAATATGAAAGTGGGGGTAATGGTTTGTAAAAATTGATGAATGGTTCAATCGTAATTCTTATTTTTTCATTAGTTCCAGAGATTAAGCCCAGTGGCAATCCAATTAGAATTGCTGCAACAAGAGCTGTAATCAATCTAAAAGCACTCATTGAGAAGTGTTCTAAGAAACTTACATTTGCATAACCATTTTTTATAAGATTTATGAGTGCTTCTAATGCACCCATTGGGCTTGGCATTAAACTGTTTTCATTAATGGATATTGACCATAAGAATAACAATATTAAACCAAAGCAAATTGGATAAATTCTTTTCTTCATATAGACCTTTCTTTAGAAAATGAAGGACACAGTTTCCCGTGTCCTAGTTAAATTATTTTGCAGCTTTTTCGAAAAGTTTCTTTTGGAATGTATTTCCTGCAATACCACCTGCAATCAGAGCAAGTAAGAATACCCAACCTGATAGTGACATGTTTGCTGCTGGTGTATAAAGTGCACCTGCGTTACATCCTTGTGACATACGGGTACCAAATCCCATTGTTAGACCACCTAATACATAGAGTGCCCATTGGAATTTTGGAACATTGAAGAAGTTTTTAGCTGTTTTGGACATTTGTGAACTTGTAAGTAAGTAAACGAATGCACCAATTGCAATACCCATGTTTTGAACACCGATACCATTAGCAAAGATTGATCCTGTAAAGAATTCTGCACCTTTACCTGTATATGCTCCTAATGTTTCTGCTTTAACACCAAATGTCATAACAACTTTTGCGAACCAGTTTCCAAAAGGACCTGATGCACCCCAACCACCTTTGGTTGCGCCATACATTGTAAGGAATAAGACTGAAATTAGAAGTCCACCTGTGAATACTGACCAAGCATTTACGAATAGTTTGTCGTAAATATATGAAGCAAGTTCTTTTTTATCTGTTGGTAATTCAACTTTGCTTTCAATCTCAACACGTTTTTCTGATGGTACAACACCCAGTGTTCCTTTTGCTTTTCTGTATGCTTCGTATTTATAAGAAGCGATAATTACTACTACAACAATTAATGCAGTTACAAGAATACCACCTAAGTATTTCATAACTGGTGAGCCGCTGAATAAATCTGGGAAGAATACACCGTTTTTATCTCCAACTTTAATTAAACTGTCTGTTACCCATGTTTTCGCATCCATTGGCATCCCTAAGACAACACCCATTCCGAAGAAGAACATTGTGATTAGTGCTTTAGGTGTTTCTGATGCAACATCTGACATGATTCCTGATGCACAGCATGATGATAATGCCATACCGAATCCAAACATTAGTCCACCTAATAGAAGTCCTAAGTTAATTGGTTTAACACTGATTCCAAATGCAGCAATTGCTTCACCTGTTTCAGGGTTTGTATTGAATATTAAGATTCCTGCAACACCAATTGCTGTTACAAGGAACATAATTGCCATCGCACGCATCAGTTTTGTAGAACCTGTTGTGTACGCACGGTTTACGGATCCTGCAAATCCTGTATATGCTCTTGAGAATACATACCCCAGTGCAATACCAATACATAATCTAAAGACAAGCATTGGTGAGTCTAATTTTGCATTACCCAGTGCAATAACACCGATTAATAGTGCAAAACCAATAACGATTTCAACTATATTTTTTTTCTTTTCCATTTTTTTTCTCTCTCCTAATTAAAATTGTATCCTGTAACAATCTTATTTCGACCTGTTACTTGGTCTTTAAAGTATTCATAATTTGATATTCCTAAGAATGATCCTGAAATATTATAAACTTCTTTAAATCCGCGTTGTGTTAATGCACGTGTCATATTATATGAACGTTGTCCACTTCGACAGTGTAGATAGATTGCCTTGTCCTTTGGCAACTCATCCAGTCTGTCTCTAAATTGACTTAATGGAATATTAACTGAACCCACAAGATGTCCTTGTGCATATTCATCTTCTTCACGAACATCCACAATATATGCTGATGATTCTACAAGCGCTCTAACATCTGATACTCTAACTTGTAAGTATTCTTCATGTAAGATATTTACTGCCACTAAAGCCGCCATATTCGTAACATCTTTTGCTGTTGAATATGTTGGTGAATATGCAAGTTCTAAGTCTTGAAGATCATAGATTGTTCCTTCCATTGAAATAAGTGTTGCGATAATATCAATTCTCTTATCTGCATTACCTTTACCAATGGCTTGAGCTCCCAAGATTTTCCCACTTGTATTTTCAAATACGAGTTTAAAGAATAGATTGTTTGCATCTGGCATTAAACCAACTTTATCATTTGGAATAATATAAACTTGATTATGATCAATTCCATGTTTTACACAGTCTCTTTCATTCAATCCTGTTGAAGCGACTGCAAGATCAAAGACCTGTAGCACACTAGAGCCGATGACGCCTTTGTTTTGAACAATGCGACCATAGATATGATCTGCTGCTGCACGCGCCTGCTTCTGTGCAGGACCTGCCATTGTAAGTCTTGTCTTTTTACGTAGTATTTTATGATACACCTCTATCGCATCACCTACTGCATAAATATTTTTATCACTTGTTTGATAATGTTGGTTAACTTTGATTGAACCAGTTTCCCCAAGATCCAATCCTGCTTCGACAGCTAAGTCTGTTTCTGGTGTAACACCAATTGCCATAATCACAAGTTCAGCATCAATTTCTTTTCCTGAACTTAGGATTACTTTAGAATCTGTAATTTCCACAACACTGTCTTCTAAAATTAAGTTAACACCTTTATCATGAATTTCTCTATGCACAATTTGTGCCATATCATCATCAAGGGATGTCATAACTTGTGAATATGCTTCTACAAGTGTAACGTTCTTATTCACGTGTCTGAAGTTTTCCATAACTTCAAGTCCAATAAAACCGCCACCAACAACAACAATATCATTGACTGAGTTTTGTTCAACATAGCTTTGAATACTTGCTATATCAGGGACATTTCGCACAGAAAAAACATGTCCCTTATCAATACCTTTGATTGATTTTGGTCTAATAGGTTTAGCACCTGGGGACAGTACGAGAACATCATATGCTTCTATATGTGTTTCTTTTGTTAGTACATTTTTAACTTCTATCGTTTTGTCCGCTTTATTTATCTTTGTTACTTCATGGTTTACACGAGCATCAATATTATATTGATTGCTAAATTGTGCTGGATCCATAAGTACAAGATCATCTGAATTCTCTACAATACCACTAAGGTGAAATGGCAATGCACAATTTGAGAATGAGACATGTGGGCCTCGTTCAAACATTGTAACTTCTGCAAATTCATCTAAACGACGTATACGTGCTGCTACAGATGCACCACCTGCAACACCACCAACAATTTTTATTTTTTTTCTCATAACTTCCTCCTAGTACTCATACTACTTCAGAGTTGATATATTTTATGCTTCTAAAAAATAATGTTGTTATAACCGTTGGTTATATAAGGGTTATTTAAGCTCTGCTATGTGAAAAGAATAACTTATTACACAAAGTGAGTGTGTCGTTTGTTATTTAAGTTCTTTAATTCACAAAGTTTATTACTATGATAACCTTTGCTTATATAGATTGAATACAAAAAAGATACCCTGTAATTAAACAGAGTATCTTAAAGGGGGGGTTATTCTAATGATTGAATAAAATCATAAACTTCTTTAGCATTATTAGATGCATTCACATGATCCATTCTTGAAATAATCTCTCCAAAGGAGTCTATAACAAATGTGGTTCGTTCATAACCTAATAATTTTTTCTTCACATCATATAATTCATGGACTTTACCATCAACATCAGAAAGAATATCAAAGTTTAACTTATGTTTCTTCGAGAAATTCTCATGTGACTTTAAATCATCTACACTAACACCCAAGACCACAACATTCATTTCTTTTAATAAGTCGTTATAATCTCTAAAGGCACAAGCTTGTTTCGTACAGCCTGGTGTATTATCTTTGGGGTAAAAATACAAAACAACCTTTGATGGAAATTTATCACTTAAGGTAATGGATTCACCATCTTGATTATTTAGTGTGAAATCGGGAGCTATTATCATGCGACCACCTCTTAATTTAATCTTACCTATCTAATTTTTAAATTACAAGTGTTATACTGTAATTGATAAGAGAGGTAATTATGTTTATACTAGCAAGTGATTATGACAATACACTCCATTTTAAAGATGGTATCAGTAAAGTCGATATAGAAATGATTCATAAATTAAGAGAAAATGGCGGGAAATTTGGACTTGTTTCAGGTCGTGCAATTTCTTCACTGATTAATGAGACAAAAAAGCACAATATTCCCTTTGATTTTTTAATTGGCGTAAATGGTGGCTTTATCGTGGATCACAAGTTGAATCAAATACATTCAACCTATATCAGTAATGAGAGTGCCAAAGAAATTATTTCATACTTAAATGAGAACCAACCCCTATCCTATACTTTACATGATGGTTATCGATTACACCGTAAAGTGTTTAAAGAAGATTTCCCTTTAGATATAGTAGCTGAGTTTGTAGATAAAAATACTTTACTCAATGATAAAGTAAGTGGGTTTTTCACACACTTTAAATCTGAAGAAGATGCGAAAATTCATACAGAACGTATTAATCAACAATACAAAGATATCTTAGCCCAACAAAATACAAGCTTTATCGATATCAGTGCACCCAATATTAACAAAGCTCATGGGATTCAAATCATGTTGGATCATTTCGAGTGGGATTTACCTATTTGGGTTATTGGTGATGCTGAGAATGATCAAATGATGATTGAAAACTACAATAGTTTCGCCTTAAGTCATGCAAATGAAAAACTAAGAAATAGCGCAACACATGTTGTTGATTCGTTATCTGAAGCAATCTTATTAAAACTACAAAAATAATGTAAGCGTTTTAATTGACGTATTTTCATCTTAGTGATATATTTTAATTACTCAATAAGACAGCATGTCTTTTGATAACAACCAACTCACTTGTGGGTTGCGGAATAAGGACTATGGCAATAGATTTCAAGTCGGTGATACTTAATTACGTTAAAGTAACGTAACAGAGAAACAGATTTATTGATGAAGCTAATGAAATGAGATTAGATCGTTTGTACCTGGTTTTATCGACAGAGAAATTTATAATTTGAATCGAAAATGAGATTATCTCAAGATTCTTACCATAGTCTTTTATATGAAAAAACACTAGAATCATCTAGTGTTTTTTTTCGTTTTATTTCTGTTTTTTCTTCGTATTTGAATTACAACAAAAACTAAGATTAAGAATATTTCTACAAGACTGGCTAAGAATATCTTAACTTTATACTTATTTAATTCCTTTGAAACACGCTTCTTCTCCACCAATACATTTTCTACATTATCGTACATTGCTAAAAACTTATCTGCAGTCGCTTCTCTATTTTGCATATTAGCATAATTATCTAAGAAGTATTGCATTGTGTTTTGAACTTCTTTGTATTCTGCTTGTTTGTGTTTAACTGCTATACGTTCTTTTAGAACTGGAATTTGTGGAATCGGCGTATATAATGAAGGACTGATTGATGGCAGTTTGTATGATGTCTCAAAGGTATCTAATACTTCTGCAATATGTAATAGCTTCATATCACTATTTTTTGTAGCAACAAGTTCCATCCCATAAGGTAGACCATCATTAAAGCCTACAGGAATGTTTAAAGCTGGAAATCCAGTTTGTGGTGCAATCGCATAGGAATATGACGCCATAGAGTTGAAAATAGAACCACTCAATCCTTGTAATGTTTCTGTTAACGTTGGGTATAGTACTGCATCAACATTGTTATTTTTAAAGTAAGAGTTTGCACTTGCAATATTACTATTTCTTTGACTTAAATAACTTTTAAACTCCTGCGTCTTTGTGTAATCATTATTACAGAAGTATCCTTGATAACCATCGATCCACTGCGTGTACTCTCCAGAACTAATGAGATCAGAAAAACTTTGTATGGGACCTGTTGTACCTTTAATATATTGGTTGAAGTCATAGCAAAAGTTATTTGCATTAAATGAGTAATCTAAATTTGGCTTACCCACATCAACAAATGTGACGCCTTTTTCCTTTAACACTTTTATTTTATTATTAATAAGAGATTGAAGAAATCCAGGCGCTTTATTGATTTCAGAACGAATAATCCCAATTCGCATTGTTGATAAATCATAAGATGTTTCGTCATTACTATTTGACATAATATCATAGACAAGTTTTGCATCAGATGCATATTTTGCCATAGGTCCCACAGTATCACGTAAGAACTCAAAATTAATGATTCCTCTATCGCCTACAGATTCTTTAGTTGGACGTAATCCATATAAGTTATTAGCAGCTGATGGGACTCGTATTGATACACCGGTATCTGTCCCCAAACCGACAACCGCAAGATTACTTGCGACAGCTGATGCTGTTCCGCCTGAAGATCCATAAGATGTTGTATTAAAACTATAAGCATTCCTTACCAAGCCAAACATAGATGAGGACATTCCACCGTTAAAGGCAAATTCATCCATATTCGCTTTTGCGATAAAAATAGCTCCTGCATCTCGAAGCTTAGCAACAACTTCGGCATCTTCTTTGGCAATATTATTTTGAAGTCCTTTAGCACCTGCTGTTGTGGGCATTCCTTTGACATCTATATTATCTTTGATAACCATAGGGATGCCATGAAGTTCACTGAGTCGTCCTTCTTCTTTAAATATTAAATCCAGTGCTTTTGCTTCTTCAATAGCATTTGGATTGACTGTAATGATTGACTTATAGTCATCATTATAAGCAGCAATGCGTTCTAAATATATACGTGTTATCGTTTCATAATTTAGAACACCTTCATCGACATAAGCTTGTATTTCACTAATACTAGCATTTGAAAAATCAACTAATGCTTCTGTTTGTGCTTCAACAGTTTGAAAAATAACAAATGCAATAATTAATATTTGAATTAACTTTTTAATAATTTTCATATTTCCCTATCATAAGTAGTACTTATTTCCCTCTATATTTTATCCAAAATTTCTGCAACAACCTTATCATCGCCTGGCCATGCTTCTAAGCCATTTGGACCATGTTGAAATCTCTCGTCACCTTTACCCAATACGACAACGGTATCACTTGCTTTCGCATTTCTTAAGGCATACTCAATAGCATCATAACGTTTCTCATAGAATACATATGGTGTATTTTTTATGTTTTGAACCATTTCATCTTTAATCTCGTAAACATTTTCAGTGCGTCTATCTTGTTCTGTAATTACGATTAAATCACAGAACTTATCACTGATTTCACCCATAATGGCACGTTTTGAATGATCTCTTCCCCCAGCATTGCCATAAACGACAATTAAACGTCCTGTTGTGATTTCTTTAAGGTAAGTATAGATCTTTTCAAAACCATCAGGTGTATGGGAGTAATCGACAACAGCATTAAAATCTTGCCCTCTATCAATAAAGTTGGTACGACCTTTAACTATGGGTAAGTCTTTTAAACTTTCAATAATTTTTTCTAAATCATATCCCTGAACATGTAACATCGCAATCACTTCAAGCACATTATATACATTAAACTGTGCAACCATATTTGTAATAACAGGATATGATTTTCCCTCATGTACTAATGTGTATGTTGTTTCATGTGGTTTTAATACAATATCTTTTGCGATATAGTCTGCTTCTTGTTCAATCGCAACAGTAAATTTATTTGGATGATTGATTTCGTCATATAGTCTTTGTCCATATGCATCATCAATGTTTATTACCATCTTAGCTTCTGGTTTAATGAGATTAAATAAGTGTTTTTTCGCAAGATAATAATTCTCCATTGTCTTGTGATAATCTAGGTGATCAAGACTTAAATTAGTATAAGAAACAACATCAAAATCTAATGTATCAACGCGTTTCATATCCAATCCTTGACTTGATATCTCTAGTGATACTGCTTTGACATCATGGTCAAGCATTTCTCTTAAAATATCATTCATCTCAATAATATCAGGTGTTGTGAGGCTGGGTTCTAAAACTACATCATTGTACTCAACTGATATGGTACCCACATAACCCGTATTCACAGACAACCTATTGAGTACATCTCTTAAGATACTTGTCGTCGTGCTTTTACCATTTGTCCCTGTAACGCCATAGACTTCTAATTCTTTGGAAGGTTCTTTATAGAAGTTAGCGACAGCTTCTTCTAAAGCTGAATACACATCTTCAACTTTTACATAGAAAATTCCTTCTTGTTTTTCTACATCTTTTTTATGAACAATAACCTTAGCACCATTTTCAATGGCTTTATCAATAAAGCTGTGGCGGTCTACTGAGAAACCTTCAATGCAAAAAAAGACAGATCCAGGTTTTACATCACGTGAGTCTGTAGCAAGTTTTGTAATTTCAATATCACTATCTATGTTAAATAATTGCTTTAATTTCATCCTATCAGATCCTTCATAATTTATTTCATTATATCATTTATAAGGTAATAAAAAAACACTCTAAGAGTGTAAACGAATTGTATTCAATGCGGTAGTCCATCGTATAAGCTCATGTATCATTTTATCTGTATCATGGATATGATATTCTTGTGGTTTAAACTGTCCTTCTTCAAAATCAACATTCAAAGAAAAGGTTACCATACTTCGTACAGAAGCCATGCCTTGTTCAGCATTGATTAGTCTTAAGGATTGAATCGCAGAAAGACCGCCTAAGCCTCCAAAACTGACATAGCCTACAGCCTTGTCATGCAGTTCTGTCATGAGATAATCTAGAGCATTCTTAAAGAATCCTGGGATCACGCGATTATACTCTGCAGTGATAAATATGAAACCATCCATCCTTGAAAAAGTATCCTTCCAAGCTTGAATCGCTTCAGCTTGTTGTGCTGTAGGTACTTTACCAAATAATGGCACATCATAGTCTGATAATTCTATGAGCTCAAACTCAACCTTATCTTCGTTTCTATCTTTAGCATGTTTATAAATCCATTTGGCGATTTGATCGCTTGCACTATTGTCTCTTGTGCTTGTGGATACTATTCCAATTTTCATATGTCACCTCTAACTACATTAATTCTAGTTTAGAGGTTCTCTTACTGCAACATTAATGCCCATAGTACCCAAGGTAAAATTCCACATAATGCACCGACAAAAACATCCTTAAAGAAATGAACACCACCTAAGAATCGACACAATGCCAAGATGACACCAAACACCAGCAAGATAATGCCAAGTTTGGGGAAAATTGTATAGATTCCTGTGGAGATAATAAAGATAGAAAAGACATGTCTTGATGGAAAGGACTCTCCTGGCTTTTCTCTTTTTAAGATAGGCTCATAATTATAAATAACATAGGGTCTTTCACCATTAATTTTTTTCCTAATAAAAGAAAGTAATACAAAAAAGATGAGTGGTATAAAAAATAAAGCGATACCTCGCATATCTTTATTGATTCCTAGGTAAATTAAAATAAGCGGATAAAGTAAATATATTATTGTTGTAATTGATTGATTAAAGAATTTAATTAGAAAAACCAAATAGCTTTTCTTTTTTACGTTTTCGACAAGTATATCCATATTTTCAATCCTTTCCTATGCTCTATTCTATACCAATCATATGGAATTAACAAAGCATCCGTTCAATAGTTTTAAAAAGAAGAAAACTGAGCTTGATTGTTCACTCAAACTCAGTTTAACTATTATATGATTATCTTGCACCACTAACTTTATGGGGCAGATAAAGTTCTTCTAGGTATGCAATTTCTTCTTCAGTTAATTCAACATCTACTGCAGCAACTGCATCCTCAAGTTGATACATCTTTGTAACACCAACAACTGGTGCTGCTACAACGTCTTTGGATAGTAACCATGCGAGTGATATTTGGGCCATCTTAACACCCTTCTTATTCGCAAGTTCTTCAACTCTTCTTGAAATTTCCATATCCTGTTCTTCAGTTGAATCATACTTACCCACTGCTGTTTTGTCAGTTTGTGAGCGTTCTGTATCCGCATGCCAACTGCGCGCTAAGCGTCCTGCTGCTAGTGGACTATAAGGGGTTAAAGAAACACCCAAATCTTTTGATAATGGTACCAGTTCTCTTTCATCTTCTCTATAGATCAGGTTGTAGTGATTTTGCATTGAAATGAACTTAGTCCATCCATGACTTTCTGCTACATACTGTGCTTTTTGGAACTGATAAGCATACATTGCGGATGCACCTAAGTATAAGACTTTACCACTTTCAACTAAGTCATGAAGTGCCTTCATCGTTTCTTCAATGGGGGTGTCATAATCCCAGCGATGGATGATGAGTAAATCTATATAATCAACATCCAAACGTTTTAAACTTGCTTCTACTTCTTGAAAGATCGCTTTTCGAGAAAGACCGCCACCATTTGGCTTATCACGCATTTGTTGAAATACTTTCGTTGCGATGACTACATCTTCCCTATTCGCATACTTTTTAATTGCACTACCCAGAATTTCTTCACTGACTCCCAGGGAGTAAATATTGGCAGTGTCAAAGAAGTTTACTCCTAAGTCTAATGCACGTTTTATTATTTTGTGGCTTTCTGTTTCATCCAGTACCCAATCATGAATCCAATTATTGGCTCCAAAACTCATACAACCCAAGCAAATTTTTGAAACTTCTAGGCCGGAATTTCCCAATTTAGTATATTTCATATGTTCCTCTTTCTTTATAAATTTTCACCATTGGATGAGATAACTTCTTTATACCAATAGTAAGAATCTTTAGGATAGCGTTTGAGTTCTTTTTCTGATGTTTCATCACGATCAACATACACAAATCCATAACGTTTTTGGTAGCCATTTAACCATGATAATAAGTCAGTAAAGCTCCAAGTACAATAACCTAAAACATCAACACCATCACTAATCGCATCTTGTATTGCGATAATATGTTCTCTTAAGTAATCAATACGATATGCATCATGTACTTTACCATCTTCAAGAGTATCAAACTCACCCAATCCATTTTCTGTAATCAGTACAGGTAATTGATATCGTGATTCAATGCGACGCAGTGCAACTCTGAGTCCTTGTGGATCGATTGTCCAGTCCCAATTGGTTGCATCTAGGTACTCATTCTCCATTGTTTTGTAAAGTCCTGCCATACCTGTTTGTGGTGCTGTCCCTTTTTTACCACTATAGTTTGGTTTTCCTTTTTCTAATACTTCATCCAGTTTCATACTGGTGACAGTTGCGGTACGGTAATAATTAACACCCATGAAATCAGGAGTACCTGCTTTCAGGATTTCATCATCACCTTCTTGCATGTCTATTGTAATACCGATTGAGTTTAAATATTTTGTAACAAACTTAGGGTATGTTCCCCATGCGTAAACATCCATCCATAGATGACTCAATGCTTCTGCATTTTCCATTGCTAAAATACTCTCTGGTTTTGCATCGTAGGAATAGTTTGGTGAGTATGCATAACTTGGTCCAATCTGTCCTTGATAGTTACCATCTTTAAACATTTTGATAACTTTAGCATTTGCTAGGTTTGCGATATGGTTTGCATTAATTGCACGTTGCATATCTTTAACACCAGGTGGATGCTCTGCACTCATATAACCCAGCATAATGAAGACATTTTGCTCGTTAAGTGTTACCCAATATTTAACGCGATCACCCAACTTATCAAAGAGTAGTTTTGAATAGTGCGCAAAATCATTAATTATTTCTCTTGATTCCCACCCACCATACTCATCTTGTAATGCTTGTGGTAGATCCCAGTGATATAAAGTAACAACAGGCTCAATATTATACTTGATTAACTCATCAACTAAATCACTATAGAATTGTAATCCTAATTCGTTGACTTCACCTTTTCCATTTGGAAGTATGCGTGTCCATGCAATTGAAAAGCGATACGCCTTCAAACCCATGTCCGCCATGAGTTTTACATCCTCTTTATAGCGATGATAATGATCAACTGCAACATCTCCGTTGGTATTTTGGAAGGTTTTCCCTTCTATCTTTGAAAAATTATCCCATACTGATATTCCTTTTCCATCAGTATTATGGGCACCCTCTATTTGATATGCAGCGGATGCACTACCCCATAGAAAACTTTCCGGAAATGGATCCTTTTTATTATGATACATCTAAATATTCCTCCTTCTATACATATATGATACTCGATTTATCAATATTATGTAAGTAAAAAAGGTGTTGCGAATTAACGCATCACCTTTAAGTGCTAGATTCCTACCTTATCAAAGACTATGATCTTATCAATAATCTCTTGATACTTACTTTGATTATAATCGGGATTATATTTACCTGTAATAATTTGCCATAAGTATAGTTGATTGGATTGCATACTTTCATATATTGGCACATTGATGAGATTCATACCATCTTTTGTTTTTGCGAAGTAGCCCAATTCTGGTACATACACCATATTGTCTAAACTGATTTCTCCATCCAAATATATTTCCGCCATTTCTTGCATCACATCACGTACAAAGCGCATTTCAAAATGATTACCACGTGGGATGCTCGATGTCTCAAATAGAATATGATAGATAATATCTAAGTATTGATCCTCTTTAATAAAATCTTCTTGGTAAGCATCTCCTGTAAAGCGAACAGGATTCAGTTGAATATTTGTAAAGATCTCAGCAATATCTTCTACATCACTTTCCTTATAGAAACTCTCAAACGCATTAATGATTCCTTTAGAATAGGTATCTTCTAAATGTTGATACATTTTAGAGTCTTCATAATCGATATACATCCCTTCAAATTCCGGATCATTGAAGTATGCAATATCTCCTAGGAACTCTGAAACAGAATGTGTAATAAAATCAATATTCTTTTTCTCTAGTTTCTTTGTTTCTATTGAAAGATAAATTCGAGATGTCTCTGGTTTATCTTTTACAACAAAAGCATATTCTTTCATTTGTTTTATTAAATTAAAGCTAATATTATCCATGATATTAAGTTGGTAAAGTGTCCACACATTCCTTCTTAATGTTTCATCAAGTTCCAAGTCGTACATCATCTCAAGACTCATACCCTCTTCAAACTCATACATATTGAATGTCTCTAACAACTCTTTATCTTTGATATGGAAACTCATATAGTCCCCATACTCATAAGCAATCTTATTCGCATCCGCAAAAGTTTTATTGAGACCCCATTTTCCTTCAATCAAAGGCTTGCTTCCTCTTGAACAAGCACTCAGTGACATAAGAACTATGAGACTCAGTATTATTGACTTCTTCATCACCTGTCTCATCCTTTTTCCTCTTAATCTAATGATACAACATATTACTACGTTGTGAAAGACAATGACATCACTTTTAAGTGATAAAATTATGAGGCTTTATTTACTCAAGATAATGAATGAAACTTATTTCCAAGCTTTATAGGTTATAATGAGAGCAAGGAGAATGTTATGAAAATAGACTATCATTTACACACTATTTATAGTGATGATTCTGAGTATCCTATGGAAGATGTCGTTAAAGATGCTATCGCTATGGGACTGGATGAGATTTGCTTTACTGATCATGTAGATTATGGGGTTAAGTTTGATAAAAAACCTAATATCACAATCTACCGTAAAGGCTATGAACTTCAAAATGTGGATTACCCTAGATATTTTGCAGAGTTAGATTATCTTAAAGAGAAATATAAAGATCAGATTAACATTAAAAAAGGCCTTGAGTTTGGGATTCAAAGGCATACTATAGATCGATATAATCAGTTATTTAATACATATCCTATGGATTTCGTCTTATTATCCCTGCATCAAATCGAGGACAAAGAGTTCTGGCTTTTTGATTATCAGGTCGATAAGTCTGTTCAAGAAATCTATGATGGATATTATGACGAGTTGTATCAAGTTATTCAAAACTTTGATAACTACAGTTGTTTGGCTCATTTGGATTTAATTAGACGTTATGTTGATGATACATCTGATTACTATGAACATACAAAAGAAAAGATTGATCTTATTTTAAAACATTTAATTAAGAATAATAAAGGAATAGAATTAAATACTTCTTATGAACGTTATGGAATTGATGGTATTACGCCTTCAATTAAGATATTGAAAAGGTATCATGAGTTGGGTGGTAAAATCATTACTATTGGTAGCGATTCACATAAGAAAGAACATTTGGCTCACTTAATACCTGAGGCTCGTGAACTTTTAAAAGAAATCGGATTTGAATACTTTTGTACCTTTAATAACATGGATCCCGTTTACTATAAATTATAATAAAAAGAAGCTGTGTTCTTTTGAACCCCTGTGTCCTGAAAAGGATTGAGGGTTCAAAGAGACTTAAACAGCTTCTTTTTTTATTTCTTTGATTTTCTCATAGAATAAAGCAGTTGATACTTTAGCATATGGGATATATAAGAAGTATAGGCCAATATAAACGATAAAGCCTAGAACTGCAACAGCAATACCAGCCACTAAAGATAAGGGCATGAGGAATAATCCCACATATACAAGAAGTAATCCTGCATAAGGTCTCATCATATACATCAACGCAACGTTAAACATCTCTAATTTAAAACCACGTGTCATAAAAGTTGATTTCTTCATCGCGACAAGTGCATCTTGTGTATTATCGTCAAATAAGATGAACTCTGAGAAGATTAACATATAGCTGATCATTAATTGAAGAATTGGTGCAATACTTGGAATAAAACTTAAGAATGAGTTGATGATAGCCATTGTGAGTGAAATAATCGCTATTGGAATCACAAATCTTCCCGATGTTTTAAGAACATCCTTTAATTTCATTGATGTATTTGTTTGAACTGACTTCAATAAAGACATCATGAATCCACCGTTTAATAGTGTTGAAACAAATCCAGTAATCAATACTGCAATTAGACCACCTTGGTTGAATGAGTCAAGTTTTATAAGAAGTTCTGCACTGCCTTCAAACTCTAGGTTCTCAACAGCAAGCATGATCATTTGGATGAAACTACTATACCCCATAATCAAACCTAAAGTGAAGTTAATAAACCAAATCAGCATCAAAATTGCTGCATATTTTAACCATTTACCTTTTATAAATTCTTTTGTCTTTTGAAATATATGTCTTCTATACATAATGACCTCGTTTCCTATTAAGTATTATAGCATAATATTTATCTTTGCTTATGTTAATTTCGTTTCACTAATTATTGTGAAACAATAATTAATGTGATACATTAAAATTGTAATTATCGTAAAACAATAATATAGGAGGTTTTTATGACAAAAATAAAATATATTATCAGTATCATATTAGGCTTAACACTGGGTGCAGTTGCAGCTTCTACAGATAATAGTGTCCTCATATTTTTGAGTAAGCCTGTTTCCTTATTGTTAGGCTTGATTGAAAACTTATCACTCTCTTCTTTTATAGGTAACATTATTGCATGGTGCTTAATAATTATAGTTTCTTTTCTACCCCTTGCAATCATATATATAAAGAAGAAGAAAAAACTACAACTTGTCCTCTTTGGTTTTGTAGGTGTCTTACTTTTATCCTCAATATTAATGTACTTTAACCCCAAGACACCACAGTTCGCAAGTGATGTCTTCACAGCAGCAATTACATTTCAGTTTATTTCAGTTGCTATTGCTTTGGTATTTGAATTATTTATAAGAGATACTGATAGACCTGAACGCGTACTCCATATACTAATACTCTTCTTAATGGTGATTCTATCATCTTCAGTCCCCTTTAATCTAAAAGAGGCTTTAGAATATAAAATTTCCGGACCTGTTAGTTTTATTGTAGAACTATACTTGTTGAGTCACTTGATTCACTTACTCCATCTTATTGATGAATTCTTATTAGAAAAACAGATCAGTTTACTACAAGATTCATCGATTACACATCTAAAAAACATCAGTAAATATGCGAATCATATGTTGTCTTATAGTATTTATGCAACAATTTTCTTAAATACATTCAAGTTTGTATTGATGGAAGATTCAATCAACTTCAATCTAAACATTCCATATCTTGAACTTGTTTTCACCAGTGTCATTGCTCTCTTTATGCACTTAATGATCCAAGCAGTTTCGGTTAAGAAAGAAAACGATCAGTTCATTTAATGGCAATTAAGGTATCACTAGAACAAGCACTGAAAACTAAAAACATGACAGCTAAGCAGTTAGCTGAAATGGTTGGTATAACCGAAGCCAACCTATCTCTACTTAGAACTGGGAATGTTAAAGGTGTTAGATTCAATACATTAAACAAAATATGTTACTACTTAGAATGTGATGTAAAAGACATTCTATACTTCGATGGAGGACTTGAAGATGAATAAAATAATAAAAGTTAGTATCATCATTCTCATAATCAGTTTATTAACAGGATGTCAGATTGCCAAAGAAAAAAAAGATGAAGCACACGAGTTGGTTCGCTTCGAACTTGAAGTTTCTGATAGAAGTGGAGAACCTTTAGATTCTCTTGTTCTATATTCTGTTGATGCTATAGAGAAAGTTTCAAAAGCAGTCGAAAGTGGATCGACTCATGTCAACGTAGATGAAAAAACCACAATTGAAATTGAAACTACACTCAACTCTATAGATACTAATTTATTATTTCATCTCACTAAGACCACAAAAAACAGTCAAGGTGAACTCACTAAAGAAGTTATTTCAGATAATGTAAGTGGTGATGGAATAGGTTTAACTTATACAGAAGATGGCACAAGCGCTGACACTTACTATAAACTAGATGTAAAAATTAATTTGAAATCTCCTGTTCAAAAGCTTACAGCTTATGGCTATGATGATAACTACAAGCTCATTGATACTTATGATATTAGCGATAATATAAAGATGAATCCTAAAGCTACATTTTATATTATTGAAACAGTTTATGAATCCGAAATGACACGGGAATTTGTGGATGAAATGACAAAGATACCCCATAATGGTACCTATTTCCTGGAGTATGATTTTTTACAAGAATAAAAAAAGAAAGTCCATCAAGCTAAGATGGACTTTCTTTTGCGAGTAAACTCACTTTTTTATATTCTTTATATAACATGATGATGGAGACTACCATAACAATCGCATCAGCAATTGGATATGATAACCAAACACCTACTGCATTCAAATCAGTATATTTTACAAGTATCCAAGCAATTGGAAGCATTAATCCAAGTTGTCTTAGAACAGACATCAGAATCGATTGTTTTGCTTTTCCAAGAGATTGGAAATAGAATATTGAGATATAATAAACACTGACAACTGGAAAGATTAGAATTATAATTCTAAATGCCTTCACAGATTCTGCAATGATTACTTGGTCATCAACAAAGATACGCATAATGTATGGCGTAAATATCATCCCGATTACCCAAATTACTGCAGTCACAAGTGTTGCAAAAATCACTGTTTTCTTTAAAACCTCTTTTAGACGTTTATAATTTTTAGCACCCACATTATATGCAGCAATGGGCTGCATACCCGATGAAATACCAAAGAGTGTTACAAAAAGGAACATATAAGCCTTTGTAATAACAGCCAGAACAATAATCTCTTGATCTCCTGCATATTGTAATAATAGATTATTTAGGAAAGCCATCAAGATACCATCCTCTGCTTCAACTATAAAAGCTGATACACCTACCATTAATATAGTAATGACGACATGATATTTAATTTCTAGACCAGATTTAATGCCCAGTTCTTTCTTTAATTTTCTTAAGTGATAATAAGCAAAAAGAAAACCAGCAATTTGAGAAACTTAGGTTGCGATTGCGGCCCCTTTAACACCCATATGCATTTCTTTCACAAGAATATAGTCAATAATAACATTAAGGGTTGCACCCAGTGATGTACTCATAATCGAAACATGACTCTTTCCTAATGAGATCATGATATTAGAGATAAATATCGTTAAGCTTAAGAACACTGAACCAAAGATTATGACATCCAAGTATTCAACTGCATAAGTAATTAAGTTCTCACTCGCCCCTAACATCCTCAATAATGGTTCAGAGAAACCATAAGTTAAGGCAGTTATGGGAATCATCACCACAAGTACCAGTGTAAACCCATTTTTTATGATTTTCTTAGCACCTTCAGTATCTTGTGCCCCACGTGCACGACTGAAAGCAGTAGAGCTACCAATCCCAATCATCATGCTTAAAGCAATGATAATTCTTTGAACAGGAAAAACGACGGCTAAAGCACCGATGCCATTTGCATCTACATAGTTTCCAACAAAAATTGTATCCACCATATTGTAAAGTTCTGATACAAGCATCGTTACCATAACTGGTATGGATAATTTTAAAAGTAATTTTCCTATTTTTTCTTTTTCAAACATTAAGTTATTTTGATTCATAAATCCTCCTAAAAAGACAACTAAATAAGCTTATCATAGATATTAGGCAAAACAAAGTATAAGGATTATAAAAAACAGCACTCACTTGCCTTCATCTGATGACAAGATATGCACTTTATACTGTATATATTTAGATAATTAAATCAAAATAGATGCTTCTTCATGATATTAAAGTAAAATTAAAATTAAATTTTTGAATGTTTCTTTGATTTATAAGTAGTAATTCATAATAACATGCTAAACAACACACAGTCAAGCGCTTTCACAGTGTCAATTTGCCTTTATTTTTGATACACTAGAACAAACAGTAGTTTAAATAAAGACTTTTCCAAGGATACAACACATTTGAATGGTCTTTAATAAAGGAGTAAGCATGAGATTAGATAAGTTTTTAGCCCATAATGGCTTTGGAACCAGAAAACAAGTACGTATACTCATAAAAAAAGGTGCAGTATATGTCAATGAAAACAATGTTAAGGATCACGGACATATCCTTAATTTAGATACAGATAGCATTCGCGTTTATGATGAGACCATTAACTATGTAAGAAACACTTATATGATGCTCAATAAGCCACAGGGATATATTTCTTCAACAGAATCTAATTTATACCCTTCCGTACTAGAGCTTGTGGAAAGTTATCGCAGTGATTTAATTATCGTTGGACGACTTGATGTGGATACAGAAGGTTTATTACTCATTACAAATGATGGGAACTTCGCACACAACATATCTCATGGTAAAAAAGAGGTCTATAAGCAATATCTTGTAACTTTAGAAAAAGATTTTGATTTAAGTTTTATCAAAGATATTGAAGCAGGATTAACACTGAGTGATGGCACAATAAAACCAGCACATATTGAAGTGATAGAACCAAGGCTCATCAAACTTGATATTGCAGAAGGTAAGTTTCACCAAGTTAAACGTATGATGCATGCTTGTGAGAATGAAGTATTACACTTGAAACGCATTAAGATTGGAAACTTAGAACTGGATGATACGCTTCAACCAGGTGCATATCGAGAGTTAACAGAAGAAGAATTGAATAATATTAATTAAAAGGAGTGAGATTGTGGATGCATTACTAATTACCCGCTGGATCATCAGCATGGATCAAGATGAAGTTGTTTTTGAAAGACGACTTGTCCCTAGTGATAATCCTTTAAATCATCTATTAGAAGAAGATGGTGACTACCAATATACAACTTTTACAATCGAGAATACACACTTTAGTATCGTCTATAAAGAAGATGAAAAAGAGGGTATCAAATCAAAAATCTATGTTGGAAAGATTGCATTTAAAGATAAAAAACAAGTCATCCTTGATTTAGAACATGAAGATGAAAAATATATTGATATTCTTGTGGATATATTTCTAAAAGAAGATCATACACACTTACATTAACCAAGATTTATCTTGGTTTTTATTTAGCCACAATAGTGCATATATGATAAGATACTAATAGAAAGAAGGTAAATTATGATAAAACAATCAACACTATCACATATTAAAGAATCAGAGCATGCTGTTATTCATCCTGTGTATAAGGAAAGATATGCATGTAATACTGTTTCTGGAATTTTAGACTATGACTTTACAGGTCAAATTGACAAAAGTCTTGGTAAAGTAACTACAATTCATACTTTAGGAAAGCTTGGCTTTAATAAGCTTTATTTTGTAGGACTGGGTTTCTTAGATGAAGCAAGTGAAGATAATCTAAAAGAAGCTTTTGCACTGGCTTTAAAAGAAATTGACGAGGATCATGTAGTTGTCGATTTAAAACGTGCAATTACAGATGACATTACATTTGCTGATGTCGCAAGTGCATTTACAGAAGCACAAATTTTATCAAGCTATAATTATAAAGATCAATCCGATACTAAAACATATGAGTTGATCAGTAAAGATAATGTAGAAGCAGCAATTCAAGAAGCAAGTATTGTTGCAAATGCAATCAACAACGCAAGAACACTTGCAAACACACCTTCAAACTTATTAAATCCATTGGATTTAGAAAGTTATGCAGTTTCATTATTTTCAAATGAAAATGTTGAAATTTCACTACTAGGTAATAAAGACTTAGAAGAAATTGGTGCCGGAGGCCTTCTTGGTGTTAATAAAGGAAGTGATATTGAAGCCCGTCTAATTGTCTTGAAATATCAAGGTGATGGCGATGCAGATTACACAGCACTTGTTGGAAAAGGTGTTACCTTTGATACAGGTGGTTATAACCTTAAACCTTCAGCATCCATGCTTAATATGAAATCAGACATGCACGGTGCAGCCTCTGTCTTATCAGCATTTGAAATCATCGTTAAGAAAAAACTTAAAGCCAATGTCTATTGTGTTGTTCCAACAACAGAAAACATGATTGATGGTAGTGCATTTAAGGCAGATGATGTTCTCACAATGTTAGGTGGAAAAACAGTTGAAATTACAAACACAGATGCAGAAGGAAGATTAATTCTTGCAGATGCGCTAACGTATGTTCAAGATACATTAAAAGTAAAACGAGTGGTTGATGTTGCGACATTAACAGGCGCTTGTGTTGTAGGTTTAGGTAGTGATCATACAGGCGTATGGGCAAACAGTGAATCTTTCTATCAAGACTTTGAAGAAGCAGTTCAAAAGAGTCATGAACTCACATGGAGAATGCCACTACATGATGTATTTAACAAAGTTCTTAAATCCAGTATTGTTGCAGATATTGTAAACTCAGCTGCACCAAAGGGTGGTGGCGCAAACGTTGCTGCTGCTTTCCTTCAAGAATTTATTCATGAAGGTACAGAATGGATCCATATTGATATCGCAGGAACAAGCGGTACAAAATCAGCACTCCCACTAACACCAAAAGGTGCAACTGGCGTGATGGTTAAAACTTTATCAGATTTATTCGAATAAAATACATACAAAAAAAGGGTCTTCTTAGCTTAGCTAGGAAGGCCCTTTAAATTTTAGTCTGAGAAGTTATCGAAATAACCTTGAATATAAACAATCGGTGTTCCCTTATCTCCTGAACCACTTGTTAAATCACAAAGTGATCCGACAAGGTCAACAATTCTTCTTGGTGTTGTTCCTTGGGAGAGTCTATCATCCATATCTTCTGATTTCTTTTTAATTTCTTTTGTGAGTGCTTCAGATAGCGCATCACCACTTAAATCTTTATAGTCATTGTCAGCTAAATATTTTAGCTTGATTTCATTAGGAGTTCCTTCTAATCCTTTAGTAAATCCAGGTGCAACTGTTGGATCAGCCAGCTCCCAAATTTGACCCATTGGATCTTTAAAAGCGCCATCACCATAAATCATAACTTCAACAGTCTTACCTGTTTTTTCTAACATTAAGTCTTGAACTTTTTGCACCATTTCGAAGTTTCTACGTGGAAATAGTTTTACAGATTCCTCTGTCGATTTATTAGATCCTAAAAGTCCATACTTTTCGTTATATCCTAAACCATCAACTGGTGTTGTCAATATTTGGTCTAAGCTAAATAGTTTTTCTACGCCACTATCTTCTAGTATGCGTCTTGTACGTTTGTTTGAGTGTACATCGGTTGCGAGTACTGATTTTGTATAGTCTAAAATAGTTTTTGCATTATTTGAAAAAATAATTTCTAGTTCACAATCTTCTGCAGTTACAATATCTGAATAATGTTCAATATAATCCATTCCTGTAAATGGGTGTTTTGTGACTGGGAAATGTTTTCTAAATGCTTCAAGTGATAATACATCACTATATGGATTGATTCCCGATGCATCTAAGTCATCCAGTGAAATTAGAGCATTTCCAACTTCATCTGATGGGTATTGTAACATCAGTACTATTTTGTTGGCACCACGTGCAACAGCTTTTAAGATAGTAGAGAAACGATTACGGGAAAGTATTGGAAAAATAACTCCAATGGTATCATCTCCGTATTTATTTTTTATGTCTTTTGCAATTGCATCCACTGTAGAATAATTACCTTGTGCTCTTGCAACGATGGATTCTGTCATACCAATAATATCTTGGTCTTCAATCTCAAATCCTTCAGCAAGGCTTGCTTCGATAATACTTTCTGTAACGATCTTTGCCAGATCATCTCCATCTCTGATGATGGGACAGCGAATACCTCTTGAAATAGTTCCTACTTTTCGTTCCATTGTATCTACGCCCTCTCTATACGGCTTGGCTTTAACACCGCACCAATAATATCATAAAAAAGTGCAGTATTCAATGAACTGCACTTTATTTTCTATAGGTTTTTTGGACCATGTTTCTTGATGATATCATCATGTTTTGCTAATGCTTTTTTCCCTTTATCACATAGAATATATTTTCTTAGTGAATAAAGTTCAGCTAGCTCTTCTTCTGAAAAATTTTCTAAAACACGACTCACAATGTCCAATCTCTTACCAGATACTGCAAGACTCTTAGTTTTAAGAATTCTCTTAAGTTCTGGAACAGTGATTAAATCAATGGTATCCATTGCACTGGACTTACAAATGTAAGATTCTTTAATCAGTTTGTCGATACTGGCGTTGTGGTTGATACCATAACGGTATTCAAAATATTCGACAACATGACTTTCATTACTATAATTATTGAACCCAATACGCCAAAGCAAGACAATCTCACCTGGCAGTAAACCTTCTTCAAGTGGCGTCATATTAAAGCGTGAAACTTTTCCATAAGGAAATCTTTCTGGAAATGCTTCCCACGCTTCTAAATCACGCGCTTCACTAATATAAGGTTGAACTGGATAATCTTCATAAAATTTATGAGTGACCATTACTCTGATACTATAATTTCGCCAGTAACTTCAGCACCTAGATCATCTTTGTTTAATTCTGCAGTTTCTTTATTTTCTTCTGAAGCAAACTCAATATTTCCTTCAACTTTTGTACCCACTAATGTGAAGCCGTTTGCTTTAACAAGAACGTCCCCTTTAATTGTTCCATAGAATACTGTAAAGTTTTCTGAGTCAACGATTAATTTTGGTGTTTCAAGTGTAAAGTTATCTAAAATATTGAACTTGTCATCTTGAGTATGAAGTGCCAATTTACGGTAAACATCATTTGTATCTACACCTTTATCGTGGAACTTACCTGTTACTGTAAGTTCTTTATCTAAAGTAACATCGTTTAGTGCTGCTGTAATCCAGTTTCCATCAGCTGCAAGTGATTTCTCAAGTGCCTCCGCGTTATCTACGATTGATGCGACTGTAACTACATCTGGTGTCTCATCTTTTGGTGTTTCGTCTTTACTACCACAACCTACAAGTGCTAAACCAAGTACTACTAATACAATTAATTTTTTCATGTGAAAATCCACCTTTCTTTAACAATCTCAATATATACCCATTTGCGTCATTTGACAAGCAAAGTGGTTTTAAAATAATTCTTTCTCTTTTTTCATAACTTGATTGTGATACAATAATAGATATGAGAGGTGTTGAAATTATGTTAAATAAAGAACGTGCAATTCAAAAGTTTATGGAACTTGTACAAATAGACAGTGTCAGTTTAAATGAGTTGGGAGTCGCAACTTACCTAACAGAATACTTTGAGGGATTGGGTTATGAAGTTTTTGAGGACCAAAAGTCAAAAAAAGCAGTCCCACAATCCAATACAGGAAACATTCTTGTAAAAGTACCCGGTAAAGGAACGCTTGCCAATAATGACATCATTATCCTACAAGCACATATGGATACAGTTGAACCAGGAAATGGTGTTAAGCCATCCATTTCAGCTGATGGTAAGTTTGTTGTATCGGATGGTACTACAATCTTAGGTGCAGATGATAAAGCAGGTATTGCTCAAATCATTGAACTTGAAGCAGTATTACGAGAGAATAATATTGATCATGCTCCAATGGAGTTTCTCTTTACAATTTCAGAAGAAGTTGGATTATTGGGATCATTTAATGTTGATACAGATCTAATTGAAGGTCGTATTGCATATGTTATTGATGGTGATGGCGGTCCTGGTTCAGCAATCATTGGTGGACCTGACTTTTATGACTTAGTTGGAAAGATTACAGGTAAAGCAGCCCATGCAGGGATGGCACCAGAAACAGGAATCTCTTCAATTCAAGTAATGTCACATGCAATCTCAAACATGAAACTTCTGAAGGTAGATGAAGATACAACTACTAATATTGGACGTGTCATTTGTGATTATCCTACAAACGTAGTGCCAGAGGTGACTACATTTGAAATGGAAGTTCGAAGCTTAGACTCTGCAAAAGCAGAAGCACAAG
Organism: uncultured Erysipelothrix sp.; assembly: GCA_964410635.1. Lineage (GTDB taxonomy): Bacteria > Bacillota_I > Bacilli_A > Erysipelotrichales > Erysipelotrichaceae > Erysipelothrix. The sequence continues at coordinate 41,790 of CAYPHX010000006.1, forward strand.
TAAAACATCTACAAGATGCTCTAGAAGAAGCAGCCGCTAAATTTGGTGCAACACTAGAACTAGAGATCAGTAAATCACTTTCATCTTATAAACATAATGACGACAATAAAGTATTAAAACTATATAAAGATATGTGCGATAGACATAATCTGGACTATAGACCTACAGTGATCCGTGGTGGTACAGATGTTTCTGGACTGATGGATAATGGTATTGATGCAATTTGTATTGCTACAGGTGGCTACAATGCGCATGAGCTTAATGAGAACTTAGACATTGCTGAGTTTATGGAAAATATCCAACAACTTGTATGGCTTGTTACTGAATAACATTAAAAAGGGATTTCTCTTAATTTATAGAGAAATCCCTTTTCTTTTTATTTATTCTATTAAGTTTAATTATCTGATGAGAAAAGCGATATGATCCCTGCAATGACCGCAAAACCAATCCCTGCAATAGGCCAGATAATCCATGTATTACCCCAGTTATTTGTACTGAAGCTGAGATATAGATATATGGCAGTCATTGTAGGCCAGTAAATCGCCGCAATCTTATCGACTATTTTATTTCTATCCTTACTTTGTTGTGAATATTCATTCTCTTGAAGTAACATCTCAAATCCACTTTGGATAATTGAAGCTCTTACTAATATATAAACTCCAATTGAAACTAAAATTAGTAATAGCGGCACAGAATATTTAATATATGCCTCATTCTCTAAAATCAACTGAACAATAAAGATGGGTGCCACCGATAAAATCAATAACATAACACCCATGATAATCGCATTTGTATAGGTTTTATGATAATCTTCTTTTCTTTTTTTTATTACGGACTCAACACCAAAACCCAAATCAAAGCTTTCTTTTTCTATAAAGTTGTTTTTGCTAGAAATCATACTGGATTTGATAAACAAGCCTACAGCAAGCGCAATCAGTGGCATAAGAATTAATAAGCCAACACCAACTCCAAATGTTTCACTATTTCCACTGATACTTAAATATATCAACATCACAGGTGATAATATACATAAAGCAACACCTGCTGACACCAACTTAGACACAGTGGTGTTTTCTTCTAAGAATGTGTTGGCAGTTTCTAGATCCACAATCCTTATTTGTGGTTTCTCTTCAACTGTTTCACTGGTTTGAATATCATCTTTTAGTAGATAATCAATACTAACACCAAACACTTCTGATAAAACAATAATTTTATTCATATCTGGAATGGATAGAGCTCCTTCCCATTTTGATATAGATTGACGTGATACATTTAATTTCTCTGCAAGTTCTTCTTGGGTTAAATCAAGTAACTTTCTATGGTGGATAATTTTATCTGCAAGAATCATTTTCTTGTCCTCCTTCATACTTTGTACTTAAAGTATAAGTTTTTCTGTGGTTGCACACTATACAGTTGGATACTCAATTGCGCAACCAGCCGTTGCATTTAGAATTAAATCTATTTTATCACAGTTTATCTTCTTTGTTTTAGCTAAATAAAAGTAAGTTCTAGCTTTTCTAAAACTTACTTTAACTTCATCTATTTTATTTTATAGAAGCCTGGTAAATTGCATCGATCGCCTGATTTAAAGTTTTATTAAATAAATCATCATCTTGATTTACACTCAGCCCTTCAGTTAGAGCTCTTGAGAAACTCGCAATCACACCTGGATTTTTTTCAAGTAAGGTATTTGCTACTGCTCTTGAGTGACCACCTGACAGAAAGGCGATTCTCATTACACTTGGATGTGCTAATAGATCTTGATAAAGATTCGCAACAGATGGTGGTGTTAGTTTCAATACCACTTGTGATGGTAGTTTATCTAATTCTTTTCTTAAACCCTGATGTAGATAGGTTTCAATCTTTTCTTTATCTTTCGCATTAATATCTACTTCTGGTTCTACGATTGGTACGAGTCCTTTGTCTAAGATAATCTGTGCTATTTCAAACTGTTGTTTTAAAATCGCATCAATACCTTTTTCATCGTAAGCTTTAATTACAGAGCGCATCTTTGTTCCAAAGATATTATGTTCCACTGCCCTTTTTAGTAAATTATCTAATGTCGGATTATCCTTCATGAGTTGAACACCATCTTTTAAATCTTGGAGTCCCTTATCTATTTTTAGAAATGGAATAATTCCTTTTTCATCCCAAAGATAATCGGCTGTATATTGTCCGTCAATCTTTGATTCCATTGTATTCTCAAATAATATGGCTGCAAGGATTCGATCATTATTAAAATACGGCGATTTAATAATACGACTGCGCATCTTATGAATCAGTTTAAACATTTCTGTTTCATCATTATATTCTGATTCATCAATACCATATGCGAGTAATGCTTTTGGCGTACTACCACCACTTTGGTCTAAAGCAGCGATAAAGCCTTGTGCACTTTGCATTTGTTTTAGTTGTGATTTATTCATAGTATCACTCCTTTAAATACATTATACGCCTACTTTTATCATTTCAAATGATTGACGCTCTATCTAAAGGTTATAAATAGTATTTTTATCTTTTTGACTTAACTCAAAATCAAAGATATCTAAGTTTTCCTTTTGTCTTTTTTCATTATGACTTTTCGGAATTACAATGACGTTCCTTTCAATCTGAAAGCGTAGTAGGACTTGTGCCCATGTTTTATTATATTTTTTTGAAATCTCACTCAGTATATCCAAGTTGTCTGATGTGACACGACTTAATGGACCCCAAGCTTCAACACGCATGCCCAAACTTTGAGTATATTCAATGAGCTCATGGTTGAAATTACTGGGGTTGGATTCAATTTGATTGATGACTGGTTTGATTCTAGCGCGATCAAATAAGTGTTTTAACTGTTCTTGATTGAAGTTTGAAACTCCTAAACTACGAATTAATCCTTGATCAACACATTTCTCAAGTTCACGGTATACCTTATAAATTTCTTCTTCACTATCCCAAGGATGATGGATTAAATAAAGATCAATATAATCTGTGTGAAGTTCTTTAAGTGATGCATGGACAGATTCAAGGATATTCACTTCAGAATCGATATATGGTGATTTCCCTGGAATTTTAGATGTAATAAAGAAATCTTCACGTTTATATCCACTTTCACGAATCCCCTTAGCAAGTACAGCCTCATTTCTGTAGGATATTGCGGTATCAAAATGACGATACCCTGCTTCAATTGCAGTTAATACTTCCGTAACATCCATATTAATCTCTCCTTGATAACTATGATTTTCCTTACCAAAGGTGTTGGTACCAGAACCCACAATATCAATTGTATAACCACTACTCATTGTTATTTTTTTCATCTTATCTTCCTTTCTAGATAAAGCTGATGCTTTAAATATGATGTATATTACCATTATATCTCAT
>CAYPHX010000007.1:0-36064 GCA_964410635.1 uncultured Erysipelothrix sp.
TAGATATCGCTCGTTTTTATGTAAAGTTAAAGTATAGTTTTTCCTGACTCAAAGGTGACAGATTATGAACAACTCATATTTCGATGGTAGCTCACGACAGCTCATAGGATATATAATTCTTGGAGCATTAATCATGGTATTTACTTTTATATCTGTGCGCCACGGACAATCACAAGGGTAGAAGCTTGGCGTGCAAGTCACACTGTAACCGATGGAAAATACTTATGCTTTGATGGGACGGCTATTTCACTTTTGGGCAATGGATCCTACTTACAATTGTTGCATTTGGTATTTATGGTTTCTGGGTCAGTATTAAGATGACACCGTGGGTTACAAAACATACACACTTTGATGAAAATTATTAATATATAAAAAACACGACTTATTCCTGAAATTTGGAATAAGTCGTGTTTTATTTTACTGATTCTTTAATGCTTCAATAATTAATGGCATATAAACGTATAGATCTGGTGGTCTTCTACCAGAAATAATATTTCCATCTACAATTGCTGCTTCATTAACCCATGTTGCACCTGCATGCATTAAGTCATGTTTTATACCGGGTGTACTGGTGACAGTTCTACCTTTAAGAACATCGGCAGATGATAGTACCCATCCAGCATGACAAATTATACCAATCAAACGGTTATGTTTGTCCATGTACTTTACAAAGTCTAATACAGCATCAAAACGTCTTAAGTAATCTGGAGCCCAACCTCCCGGTATGAGTAATGCATCATATTCTTCGATATTTACTTCATCAAAAGATACATCACTTACAGTACTTAAACCATACTTTCCATCAACATGTTCTCCTTTAGTTTCAGCTGCAATCACAATTGTTGCACCTTCTTCTTGGAGTCTAATGATTGGATAATGAAACTCTAAGTCATCGTAGTCCTTACTTACAATAGTTAGGACTTTTTTTCCTTTTAAACTCATATTCATTTTCACCACCTTGTCTATTGTAAGTGTAACATTTAAGCGTAGTGAGAATAATCAATATGACCTTAGATCAATAATTATTTCTTTTGAATTCTTTAATTAGATGTTGGTAACCAGATTCATTGAGATGAAGTCCATCTTCATACATTGATTCCATTACAAATCCTTCTTCATCATATAAATATCTATTCAAATCGATATAGTTTACACCGATTGTTGATAGATAAAATTGATATTCTTTATTTAGTACATTATGTAATGCATTCTGACGAATGCCTCGCTTTTGCACCTTAAAACTATCTAGGGCATCGATGCATGGCAGCGTCGAAATAAGATTCATTTTTGTGTTTGGTAAGTTTTCCTTCAATACCATGAATATTTTTAATACATTCATGGCAATCTCTTTTGGACTCGTCATAGATGTATCACCTAAGTCATTTGTGCCAACATGAAGATATACTGAAGAAGGCTCAAATTTGATTACAAGTTCATCAAGGTTATTTAATAATGCGCCAGATGTCATGCCACCTATTCCATTATTAATAAAATTGTATCCTGCCGGAATCCCTTCAACCAGAGAATCTCCAAACATAAGCATCTCACCTTGAGCTACAGTTTCTTGTTTATCAATAATCTTTATGATTTTTTCCAATATACCTCTTCGATACTGAAAATCATCAAAGCTAAATATCATATTTTCTTTCATAATTACTCCTTATTAACGTAGGTTAGAGTATCTTCTAATAACTTTTGTTTTTCTGTAAACCCTAGGTTGAGATAATGTGCATAAATAATATCTAATAATAGGAGTACTGGAAATTGAGGGGAAATCACATTTCCTACATCAAGATCTTTAATACTGGCACATATGAGTGTCTCATCACTTAGGTTTTTGTATTTACTGTCCTTATCGGCTGTAATTAATATTGTTTTTGCTCCGTTTTTTCGAGCTGTTTTAAGATAAGGTAATAGGTTTTTCCCACTCATTGATATAACAATTAGTGTTGATTTATCATCCATCAGAACACTGTTCATTTTCATAATATGCGAGTCACTTGTAGATTCTACTCTCAGTCCTAATCTCATAAATCTCATTTTAAACTCATGAGCACAAAGTGCTGAGTTACCCGTTCCATAAACATAAACATAATTAGATTCGCTTAAGATATCAACGATTCTTCGTGATTGTGTTTCATTTACAAAGGCATGTGTCTCACTAAGTAAGTCTCTATAGGTATAGAGTACGTTTTCAGTTAGTTCATCAAATCCCATGGACTTTTTACTAATATATCTTTCATATACAAAAATAAACTCTCTATATCCTTGATAACCCAGTCGTTGGGAAAATCTGGATACAGTTGCTTCAGAAACAAAGTTTAGTTTTGCGATATGACTTGAACTAAAGTCGATAATTTCTCTATTTTGTAAAAAGAAATCAGCAAGTACCCTTTCACTTGCAGAAAACTCCTTGTAACATTTGTTGATTTCATGAATGATGCTATTATCCAATGAGAATGCCTCCTTATAGTTTTAGGTATAACCCCACTTCAAACATTCGACTCCATGGACTTGTAACTTTTATGTCATGAAGAGGAATACTACTTGAAAGCCCTAATTTATTATATCTCATTTTTAATCTTGTTGCTATTTCACTTTCAACTTTTTCTTGTTTATCTCCAAACACATAATATGATAAATCTTCTTTATGGAGATAATCGTTGATGATATCTTGTCTAACATCTGATTGGTAAAGCACGTCTTCTATGATTCTATATACTAAATGTTCCTTGTGTTTATTATTTTTACTATCATAGGCATAGATACTGCTTCCTAGCACAGTTCCCAAAGTATTACTGTTTGTATTCCAGCCAGCATAAGCTAGTAGTTTGTCTAATAATCCTTTTTCATCTAGGTATTTGATGAGTTGTAGATCACCACCATTAGAAAATGCGGAATCACAGACTGATACTTTAAACCCTTTTTCTATATACCTTTCAATCTGTTTCGTAAAGTATAAAAGGTTTCTAAATGAAGTATATGAGACGTCTTTGGCATCTTGATCAAATGCTTCTTCCATTCTACTACCAGGAGAGTTAATTGCTAATATAAAATCAGCTTCTTCAGGTGTATCCACAAGATATGAATGGGTAACATCTAAGTGATATTTTAGGTTTTCATGCATGGGTCTATCTTCATAATTTGGAATGATATCAGGCCCTTTTACTGAACTATAGAAAGCATACACTTTTGTTTGTGTTCCTTTATTTTCATTAAGGCAACGTGCCAATAAAGATGCTCCTACTTCATCAGCTCCTGGATAAATATTGATTCTACTTTCCAAATTGTTCTGAGTTAGAAATTGAATCACTTCTTTTTGTGCAAGGGCTGTATACCCATATTCTGCCGCATCATCTTGTGGAATAACCAAGAAATCAATAAAACCTTCATCCACAAGCTTTGCGACTTCTAGATTATATTTTAGGTTAAAGCTTCTTCTAAACTCATAGTCATCAATAATATCTGTAGGTATACTAATTCTTTTTTGCTCTTCAAGTTCCTTAGCACTAAGTCCCACTCTTTTTTCTTTATCATCTAAAAACTTTCTTCTGTGTAGTGCTCTACCGTAGTTTTCATAGTAATCCGGTTCTTCCTCCGAGGAGTCATATTGTGGTGATCGCATAATACATTGAAAGGCATATATTTTTATATTATTATTTAAATCTTTTAATTTTTTTAAGTTGTTTACACGTTGTTCTACGATATCCTGCTCAAGGTGATGTAGTCTTGAAGGGATTAACCCTCCATATAAGAGCATGTCCATACTTAATACTAACGCGTCTACATCATTAATATTTTGATTAATATAGTCCCACAATGCTTCTACATTTGCGGATTGTTTTTTATTCCCAAATTTGGATAACTCAGGAATAAGTAAGTTAACCGAATCCTGTGATGCTACTACATGTTGTGGCATATCTAAATTACAAGGTCTTTCATCCAATGGTATATATAAAATATTCATATTTATCCTCCTATAAAACAAGGACCTTAACGGTCCTTAGTTACAATTTCTAATATCTCTTCTAAAGCATCGTCAACAGATTTTACTGTTCTAGCTGTTTCATGTATTCCAGGACTTATAATATAAGATTTCCTTGCAAGATCAAACATTGGAAAATCATTCTCTGAATCGCCAACTGCATACAGCTCCATCGTTCCATATAAATCTGTAAGTGCTGTACCTTTATTTACACCCTTATGTAAAACTTCTAGTGAATTACTTGAAGTTCTAAATGCTGATAAGTGTGGAAATTCCTTTGTGACAATTGATCTGATATTATCAATCACTTCATCATCACCAATTAATAGAAATAATACTACAGGTTGATATTGAATGATTTGACTAAAGTCTTCTACTATATGACTGGAGTCATAAAATTCTTTTGGAAAATCTGGATCTCGTGGATCATGCCAGTATCGATTACTGACGGTATTCATTTCAATCCTGATATCTTTATTTTTAATAGATTTATAGAATCTTAGTGCTTCTTCTTTCTTTAATGTGGACGCCTGTAGTTTATTTTCAGTATAAACTACAGAACCATTTTGTGATATTCGTCCATCGATAGGTAGATGATATTTATTGACGATATAATCAATATCGTGATCAAGTCTACCCGTGTTAATTACTAGATGAAATTGAAGGTCATGAAGAATACGCAGGTACTCGAGTGTTTTTTCTCCACCAATGATTTCATTCTTCTCATTTATCAACGTTGCATCTAGATCAAAAGCAATGACTTTATTCATTTATTTCCAACTCTTGTTGTTTGTTCATCACAGCAACAAATGGAATATAGATTATGACTGAAATTACAAATATAGCTGATGTTGTAATTACTGCTCCCCAGTTACCGCCTGTTGCAAGATATGCGCCAATAATTGGTGGTGTTGTCCAAGGAATTAGAATGTATGTGTGACCCATGAATCCAGTAATTGTTGCAAGTGATCCAATAACAAGTCCTGCTAAAGTAACAAGAATCATTGGGAAAATAAGAATTGGGTTCATTACTACCGGTAAACCAAACATTACTGTTTCTGAAATGTTGAATAATGCTGGTGCCATACCAAGTTTTGCAATACTTCTATAGTCTTTTCTTTTTGACACAACGAATATTGCGACGATAAGTGCGAGCATATTTCCTGCACCACCCATAAAAGCAACTGAATCTAGGAATGGTTTAGTAATGATATGTTCCATAGCTTGACTTGCTGCATGAGCTGCCTCATTTTTTGCAAGACTTGATAAGTAAATAGGTTCTAAGATTGGGTTAAAAATAAATGCTGTATGGATTCCCATTCCCCAAAATAGCATATAGAGAACATAGATAATACCAAGACCAATATTTGAACTTACAATATTAGTAAACGGTGTTTGAATGATATTAAACATAAGATCATTCAATGGGCTTCCGATTGCATTTGTTGCTAATCTAATAAGACCAAATGTTAATACACTAAGTGTTGCAGGGATTAACATATTAAATGATTTTGCAATTGTTGGTGGCACAGATTCAGGCATAGTAATGATCAATGCTTTAACTTTTGCTAATCCTCTAATTAACTCTACTGTGACAATGGCTACAACAAAGGCAAGGAATAATGATGCAGCTCCTGTATAGTGTGTATTAATATATTCAATACCCAAATCGCCATCAAAGACTACTGGCATTAACACAAATAAGTTAACAACTGCCATTGATGGAACAACAGGATTATCTTCACCGTAGTGGTGTGATAGTGCCCTTGCTGTATTAAATGTCAATAAGATTGACATGATTGAAAGTGTTGCAGGTGCTACAGCTTGTCCAAGTGCTGTTAATCCTGTAAATGGTTGGTTAAATAATTTATTTGTTAAACCGTTATCTCCGATAATAACATTGTTTAACATAACAAAGAACGAACCAATAATCATAATTGGTAAGATTGCAATAAAGCCATCTCTAATTGCAGTTAGGTATCTGTTCTTCGCCATTTTATCTGCAATTGGTAAAAATATAGATTCTAATTTATTCATCATACTAATAATCTCCTTTATTTATTTCTTCACTGAATTTTTTTGTAATTAACTGAGGTCGAGTTATAGCTGATCCAACAACTACAGAATAACATCCCAGTTCAAGAACTCTTCGAGCTTTATCTGGCGTATCAATGTTTCCTTCGGCAATGACTGGAGCTTTGACATTATCAAGAATTTTCTTAATCAATTCAAAATCGTTTGCTTCGATCAATGTACCCTTTGACTGCTTGGTATATCCGACTAAGGTTGTACCAATATAATCAAATCCAATTTGATCCGCAAAGATTGCTTCCTCAAGAGTTGAGCAGTCCGCCATTATTTCTAAGTGAGGATACTTTAACCTGATTTCTTTCACCAAATCCGTTAATACTAGACCATTTGGCCTTGTACTATGTGTCGCATCCAGTGCAACAATTCCTACCCCTGTTTTAGCTAAAGCTTCGACTTCTTTAAGTGTTGGTGTAATAAAGACATCTGAATCTTCATAATCCTGTTTGATAATTCCAATTATTGGAATATCTACAATTGATTTAATCTCTAAAACATCTTCAACAGAGTTGGCTCTTATTCCTTTTGCGCCACCTTCAAGGGCAGCCTTGGCCATCCGGCCCATAATGAATGAGCTATGAAGTGGTTCATCTTCCAATGCTTGACAAGAAACCACCAATCCTTTGTTTAGTAACATAATTACCTCCTTGGCTTCATTTTAAGTTACTTATTTATAAGACTCAATAAAACCAAAGAAAACTGAAAGCACTTGCAGTAAATTAAGTGTTTTTTACCATAATTCAAAATATCCTGAAATTAATTACAGTAAAAAGTATAAAAATCTACAATAAAATGTAGATTTTCTTAACATAATATATATTTCCATCAGAATCCGACTATTATTAACTAAAACATTTTAAAATACTATAGCAACGAGACATAAAAATAATCCAGTTGAAACTAAATTCAACTGGATTACTCTAGGTTCTTATTTTTGAGCTAATGATAATCTAGCAACCGGAACACGGTATGGTGAACAAGATACATAATCAAATCCTGCTTGTTTGAAGTAAGCAATCGATTTAGGGTCGCCTCCATGTTCTCCACAGACTCCGATTGTAATGTCTGGTTTAACCTTACGTGCTTTCTCAACTGCTATATCAATGAGTTGAGAGACACCTGTAGTATCAAGACTTGCAAAAGGATCTTGAGTGTATATTTCCTTTTCATAGTAATCACTTAAGAAGACACCCGCATCATCTCTTGAGAAACCATAGGTCATTTGTGTTAGATCATTGGTTCCAAATGATAAGAAGTCAGCTTCTTTAGCAATGACATCTGCCAATAGACAAGCTCTTGGTAATTCAATCATTGTACCCACGCGATAATTAACTTTAACACCTGATGTTTCAATCAATTTATCGGCAAGTTTTCTAATTCTTTTCGCAAGATAGTTAAATTCTTCAACATCCCCTACTAATGGAATCATGATTTCTGGTTGTAGTGTTACATTCAATTCTTTTGTAACATTGATTGCTGCTTCAATTACTGCTTGAGTTTGCATTAAGGCAATCTCAGGATAAGTAATTGCAAGGCGACATCCACGATGTCCCATCATCGGATTATATTCATGAAGTGATCTGATAACCTCACGTAAATCTGTTGTACTCATCTTCATTACTTTAGATAGATCTTCTATATCTTGAGTTGATGTAGGCATAAACTCATGTAGTGGTGGATCTAAGTAACGAATGGTAACTGGTAATTCTTTCATAATAGAAAAGATATCTTCAAAGTCTTTTCTTTGCATTGGTAGTATTTTCGCAAGGGCAATTTCTCTTTGTGTTTGTGATGTGGATAAAATCATTTCTCTAACAGCTCTGATTCTATCACTTTCAAAGAACATGTGTTCTGTTCTTATAAGTCCAATACCTCTAGCACCAAATTCAAGTGCCTTATGAACATCTTCAGGTGTATCTGCATTTGTATATACTTCAAGTTTGGATAGTGAATCTGACCAATCTAAGATTTTTTGGAAATCACTACTAATCTTTACTTCTTGAGTTTCAAGTTGTCCTTTATAAACAAAGCCGGTTCCACCATCAATCGAAATTTCATCGCCTTCATGATAAAGGGTGTTTTTGATGACGGCATTGCCATCTTTATTAAATGTAATATCTTTAGAACCAACAATACAGGATTTACCCATACCACGTGCTACTACAGCAGCGTGTGAGGTCATACCGCCACGTGCTGTTAAGATACCATCTGATACATGCATTCCTTCAATATCCTCTGGAGATGTTTCCATACGCGTTAAGATAACACGTTTTCCTTCTTTAAAATATGCAACTGCGCGTTCTGCAGTAAATGCAATAACACCGGTGGCTGCACCAGGCGATGCGGGTAATCCTTTAGCAATTGGATCTGCATCTTTAAGTGCTTGTGGTAAGAATTGTGGATGTAATAAACCATCAACAACATTAACATCAATGGCGTTAACTGCTTCTTCGTTACTCATGACGCCTTCTTCAACCATATCAATCGCAATCTTTACTGCAGCTTGGGCAGTTCTTTTACCGGATCGTGTTTGTAGCATAAAGAGTTTACCGCGTTCTACAGTAAATTCCATATCTTGCATGTCATGATAGTGTTTTTCTAGTTGTTTTGAAAATTTATAAAACTCATCGTATACCTTTGGCATTGTTTCTTTCATTTCTGACATTGGTAAAGGAGTATGTGTTCCTGCGACAACATCTTCCCCTTGTGCATTGTAGAGAAACTCTCCATAGAGGGCATCTTCTCCTGTAGCGGGGTTTCTTGAGAATGCAACACCTGTTGCGGATCCTTCACCTAAATTTCCAAAGACCATTTCTTGTATATTTACTGCGGTTCCCCAAGCATCGGAGAATCCATTTAATTTTCTATAGTATTTAGCACGGGGAGTATTCCATGATCTAAAGACAGATTCTACTGCCAACATTAATTGTTGTAGTGGATTGTATGGAAACTCAGTTCCAACTTCTCTTAGATAAGTTTCTTTATATCTTGCGATAACATCTTTGAGTGCTTCTAAAGTTAAATCATGATCTGATTCTATATTATATTTCTTTAGTACTGTTTGCATATCCAGATCAAAGTGTTTTTTATCAACACCCATCGCCACTTCTCCAAACATTTGAATCAAACGTCTATAGGAGTCATAAGCGGTACTTCCCATTAACTTTGACATACCCTCAACAACTTCATCATTTAATCCCAGGTTTAAGATGGTATCCATCATTCCTGGCATACTGACTCGTGCGCCACTTCTTACTGACACAAGCAAGGGATTTTCTTTGTTCCCAAATTCTTTACCTGTGACTGTTTCCAGTTCTCTAAGTTTGGCTTCAATCTCCAACTTAATCTCACTGGGAATTGTTTCTTTCTCGTCATAATAACGATTGCAAGCATCTGTACTGACAACAAGGCCCTGTGGGACGGGTAGTCCAAGACTTGTCATCTCAGATAGGTTTGCTCCTTTTCCACCAAGTGTATTGCGCATGGTGGCATCTCCTTCGGAAAACATATAAACGTATTGTTTGCTCATAATAGCCTCCTTAATATTATATCTATTATAACTTATAAGCGCTTACATTAAAAGAACTTAAGTTGGATTCATTGTAATGTTTTGGTGAAAGATTAAACAAGGTATTAATTATTGATGTATTAAACATTAAAAAAGCAGACCCGATTGGATCTGCTTTCATGATTAATTATCTTCTAATTGATTTTCAACAAGGACAAGTTGGCGTTTGTATTCTTCTAACTTGGCTTTTTCTTCATTTACTTTTGCTTCAGGTGCTTTTGAAATAAAGTTTTCATTTGAAAGCATGCCTTCTGCACGTTTAATTTCTTTAAAGAGTCTTGTTTTCTCTAGAAGTAGTTTTTCTTTTAGTGCTTCTTTATCAACCAGTTCATCCATATCTAGAATGACTGATCCACCCTTGATTGGTGTGACAAGTTGTGTGTCAATAGATTCTACAATCTCAACACGAGCCATAGATTCAAACATTGCTTGAAGTGTATGTGTGAGTTCAAACTGTGAATCTTGTGAATCTAGAAGGACTGCTTGAAGTGGTTTTGAAGGTTTAACTTCATAGGCAACACGTGATTCACGGATGGATGTAATGGCACTGATGATGTAATCTACTTGATTGAGATCTTCAGTTTCAACTTCCATATGAACTGGCCAGTTTTCTAAGTTAATACTTTCCAGTGTTCCTGGGATATGTGTATAAATCTCTTCTGAAACAAATGGCATGAAGGGTGACATCACTATAACAATGTTTTTCAACATATGTGCCAGTGTTGCTTTTGTAGCGTACACTTCGTTTGCGTCTTCACTTTGTAGACCTGTTTTTGAAAGTTCAATATACCAGTTCGCAAAGTCTTCCCAAACAAATTTTGTCAGTTCAGTACCAACGTTTGCATACTCATATTTATCCATATTATCTTGAATGTGTTTTAAAGTATTGTTGAATTGATTGATAATAAAACGGTCTACTTGGGATAGTTTTGCTTTTTCAATATCATATACTTCACCATCTAAATGCATTAGCACGAAGCGTGATGCGTTCCAAATTTTATTAATGAAGTTCCATGATGATTCTACTTTTTCAGGGATATAACGCATGTCTTGTCCTGGTGTGGAGTTTGTTGTTAGGAAGTAACGTAGTGCATCAACACCATGTTCCTCAATAACATCCATTGGATCAACACCATTATCCAGTGACTTACTCATCTTACGTCCTTGTTCATCACGAATTAGACCGTGAATTAATACATCATCAAATGGTTTAGCATCTGTGAAGTAACGTGCTTGAAATGCCATTCTAGCAACCCAGAAGAAGATAATATCATATCCTGTAACCAGTACATCTGTTGGATAGTAACGCTTAAAGTCTTCTGTTTCTTCTGGCCATCCCATTGTGGAGAAAGGCCACAGTGCACTTGAGAACCATGTATCAAGAACATCTTCGTCTTGTTTCCAGTTTTCAATATCTTCTGGTGCTTCAAGTCCAACATGAACTTCACCTGTTTCTTTATGGAACCAAGCTGGAATTCTGTGTCCCCACCATAGTTGGCGTGAGATTGTCCAGTCTTCAATGTTTTCTAACCAACGATCAAATGTATTTGAGAATCGTTTTGGGAAGAATTCAATTGGATCAATCCCTTGGTTTCTTAAGACTTCATCTGCTAAAGGTTTCATCTTCACGAACCATTGTTCACTTAGGTAAGGTTCAATAATCGCATCAGTTCTTTCTGAGTGACCGACTTGGTGTACGTGTTTTTCAATTGAGACAAGGTTTCCTTGTGCTTCAATATCTTTAACTAATGCTTTTCTTGCTTCAAAGCGATCCATATTTTCATATTTATGTGCCAGTTCATTCATTGTCCCATTTGGGTGCATACAAATTGGCATTTCTAAGTCATATTTCTTTCCAAGATCGAAGTCATTTGGGTCATGCGCTGGTGTACATTTCATAACACCTGTTCCAAATTCCATATCGATATAGTCATCCGCAATAATTGGTAGCTTATCCCCGTTTGCTGGGTTAATTGCGTGCAGTCCAACTAAGTCTTTGTATCGCTCATCATCTGGGTGAACAACGATACAAACGTCTCCAAACATTGTTTCTGGACGTGTTGTTGCGACTTCCAGTCTTTGTCCTGTTTCTACAACTTCATAAGCGAATGTGTAGAAATTACCTTCTACTTCTTTGTGGATTACTTCAATATTGGATAAAGCTGTTTCGGCTTCAACATCCCAGTTAATGATTCTATAACCACGGAAAATTAATCCGTCATTATATAAATCAACGAATACTTTATTAACAGCTTCATTTAATCCTTTATCTAATGTGAATCGCTCTCTTGAGTAATCCAGTGATAATCCCATTTTAGCCCACTGTTCACGAATATGACCTGCGTATTCTTCTTTCCAGTCCCATGAGACTTCTAGAAACTTCTCGCGTCCAATATCATAGCGTGAGATTCCTTGTGAGCGCAGTCTTGCATCAACACGTGCTTGTGTCGCAATCCCTGCGTGGTCCATTCCTGGTAGATATAAAACATCTTTTCCTTGTAATCTTTGGTAGCGCATAATGATATCTTGTAGTGTTGTATCCCATGCGTGGCCTAAGTGTAATTTACCCGTTACGTTTGGTGGTGGAATAACAAGTGAGTATGGCTCTTTTGTTAGGTCTCCTGCCTTAAAGTATTCTTTTTCTAACCAGTTTTGATATTTCCCTTCTTCAACCAGTTTGTGTTCGTATTTTTTGTTTAGTTCTTTCATTTCTTAATGTCCCTCTCCAATAAACTGTAATATGGTAAATCAACATGCTTACCATTTTCCATTCCGTAGTCGCGGCGTATCCCTTCAAAAACAAATCCATTTTTGAGTGCCACATTCTTAGACCCTATATTTTCAATAATATGAGTCAGTTCTAGACGTCTGATACCTTTTTCTTCAAAAAGCCAAATGCAATAAGCTTTTACTGCTTCGCTCATAATCCCTTTGTTCCAAAAATCTTTATGCATGATGTATCCAATCTCAACTGAGTTATTTGGACGCACCCTTGAAGCATCGATGGTTCCAATCATGCGACCTGATTCTTTATCTACAATCGCAAGTGCTTCAAACCATTCTTCTGGATTACGATTTAAAAAGAAGTTATCCAATGCCCAGTAGGCATCCTCAATTGATTTATAGGTATCAAATGTTACCCATTTTGTCGTTTCAGCATCACTTGCATAAGCATAGATACTTTCTGCATCTTCGTATGCTACTGGTCTTAATATGAGTCTCTCTGTTTCAATCATAATATGCTCCTTTACATAAAAAAAATCCTTCACAATGAAAGGACGATCTTGACCGTGGTACCACCTTATTTTACTTACTAAAAGCCTCGAACCTTTAACGCAGAACTACGGACACTTTTACTTAATTTCTAAGTGTCATTTCACAAGTGACTTTCAATTAATGCCTATCTTGTGTCTCACCCACTCACAAGTCTCTTTAAATAAGCCTTTAATCTACTTTTCTTGATCCATAATGTTGAAGATATTATAACAAATATTTTCGCAAAAGAAAAGGTAACACTTTTAAGTTACCTTAATTATTTAATTAAATTATCTAACCAGTCTTCACTTTCATGAACTGTTTTCTTAATCGCACCTTTTCCAATATCAAAGATACCTTCAAGTTGTAATTTAGGGTCCTCTAAGAACTTACCTGTTCTTAACTTAACTTCCCCTTTAATTTTATCAAGAGTACCTGTTCTTCTCAAAGCTTCATATATTACAATACTACCAACTACTGTCAGGGTAAAATTACGTACTTTCTTCATGAGCATACCTCCATCTATATTTATATAATACCACTTTTAACAATATTTTATCTAGTATTATTATTTGTAAGAAAAGTTATACAACAATTAGAGATGAAATTCCATAAAAGAATAGAATATTTATGAGTAAGTTAATTGTTCTGATTAAGTTAGATGATGCTAAAATCCTATTTTTACATCTTATATATTTGTTTTTAAACATGAAAAAACCCGCTTTATAAGCAGGTGTTATTTAAATATGGCGCCCTCGGAGAGATTCGAACTCCCGACCACACGCTTAGAAGGCGCGTGCTCTATCCCCTGAGCTACGAAGGCAAGTCCTTGATTATTGTATCAAAACAAGAACCAAAGAGCAACACTATTTCACAATTAATTATTATTCTTTTTTTCAAATCCTTCTGTACTATCTTTTTTGATGAATACAACAAGTGTTTGGAACATTAATCGTAGATCGTATAGTATTGAGTAATTTTCAATATAGTATAAATCAAACAGAAGTTTGTCTCTAGGTTCAGTATTATACTTACCTAAGATCTGTGCAGTTCCTGTTAGACCTGCTTTAACTTTGAGTCTGTATGAGAATTCTGGTACTTCTTTAACAATTTCATTACTGATCACAAGACTTTCAGGTCTTGGACCTACAATACTCATGTCTCCAATAAGTATGTTAATGAGTTGTGGTAATTCATCGAGTCTTAGTTTTCTAATGATTTTTCCGGCTTTAGTGATTCGATCATCATCTTTTTCAGCCGGTTGATCACTTGAATTAATTTTCATACTTCTAAATTTATAAATTTTAAATGGTCTGTGATCTTTGGTGAGTCTTTCTTGAGTAAAGAATAAAGGACCACCATCATCAAGCTTAATCATAATCGCAACCAATATCATAAATGGTAAGGCAACAATGGTTCCTATTAATGAGAACAAGATATCTAATGATCGTTTCACAATCTCTTGGAATTGAGACATATTGTTTGATTTGTACTCAAACAGTAAAACATCATCAACCACTACGGACTCTTTACGATTTAAACTTACATAAGGAATATCAACTTCATATATTACTTTTGTATCAAGGTACATACATTTATAAATCAATTCATTCATAAATTCATGATTATTTCCCAGTAAGAATACATTCTTAATATCATTGAAGTCTATCTCTGTAATCGATGCATTCTCATAAATTCCAACAAGATCAAATTGTTTTTCATGACTTAACAAGTAATGCTTAATTTTTTCGAGTTTTGTTGAATCTTGATTAATAATAATCGTTTTTTCTGGAATAAATGAAATAAAATATATACTATTTGCAGTAAAGATTAAAATTCTTCCCACTAAAAGTTGTAATAAATATATTGATAATAGAATGATTAAATCTGAGGATATATTAAATGCATCATGGAATGTCATGACTTTTAAAGCGATGAACGTTAATGCATCAGTAATCAGTAAGTTTAAAGACAGTGTTTGAAATATGGGACTGGATTTTTTAATTCCAATGTCAATTTTCCCATAAACTGAAGTAAGCCAAGATGTGAAGATCACAAACGCAGCAATAGTAACTGCTAAGGTACGGGAATAAATTCCTAACCCTGCATAATTTTTTGAGAAACCAAGAATAAATATCAGTAATGTCAGTAAATGAATACTTATTTTAGTGATAAAAACTAATGTTTCTCTAATCATTGATTGTTTTTTCATTTTTTTTATAATCCCCTTAATCTATTGATTATTTTACCTTATCAAAAATCTAGTGTCAAATTACAGATCAGCTACATTTTTGCGTTCTACACTAAACTCTTTACCATCATATTTAACAACAGCATATGAGGGTTGTGTTCCATCACGGTTATAGCGCAGTGATCCAGGATTAATACATTGTACACCATTAACGTTTTCTGTTTCAAATACATGTGTATGACCGAAACATACAACTTGGCAGTGATTGTTTATTGCGCGTTTTGAAAGTTTGTCTAAGCGATCAAAATAATATTGATGACCATGAATTACAAGGACCTTAATCCCTTCAATCTCGACAATTAGGGTATCAGGATAATCACCATTATAATCATTATTTCCCGCGATGACTTCAAAGTCTTTTAAGTATTCAGGTGGTAACTCAACATCACCACAATGAATTTTTGTCATATTTGGGTATGCTTCACTTAATTTTTCAAGCGGTGCTATAGTACCATGATTATCGCTACATACAATAAACTCAATCATATTGATTCTACCTCTTCCTCTACCTTATACAAAGCTGCAATTTGATTTTGAAGTGCCTCTTTACTATTTGTTGTGACGATATGTTTTTCGCCATTTGTTTTCTCATAATTTTCAGTAATAAATTTACGTATTGGTAATATTGAATCTACAAAACTTGCATCTGATAGTTCTTTTAAATGATCTAAAACCAGTGGGTAATGTGTACAACCTAAGATGATTGTATCGACATCTCCCATCTCACTAAGAGCAGGCTTTAACATAGCATCGATGACTTCTTTTGGTTCTAAGGCCTCAATGGCTTTGGCTAAATCTTTCATGCCTACCTCGACAATGGAACCATCATAACTTTTTTCAAATGAATTTTTATAAGCATGTGCATTAACAGTGGCTTTTGTTGCAATAACACCCACCTTTTTTACATCATCGTTTAATTGGTTTACGGTTAAATCAACAATACCCCAAATTCTCATATCATCAAAATAGGACTGAAGCGTTGGTAATGCGACAGATGTAACTGTATTACAAGCTAAAAGAACATCCGTAATTCCCTGCTCTTTAAACCAAGTCATGGCATTTTTCGCAAGTTTTAAGATGGTTTTATCATCATAATTACCGTAAGGTGCATTTTTTTGATCTGCATAGAGTGTCATTGATAGTTCTGGTAAATGGTTTTTCAAATCTTTGTAGACTGTATAACCACCCAAACCGGAATCAAAGATACCCAGTTTTTTAATCTTCTTCATTCACATTCTTCCAATCTATTCCAAGTAACTCTTGAATATTAATCGCAACCTTTCTTGAAACAACTGTTTCTAATTCACTTAAGCTGGCTGCCTTAATATTTTTGAGTGATCCAAATTTATTATACAACTTTTTACGACCTACGGGTCCTAATCCTTCAACTTCTTCTAAGATTGAGCGTGTCATGGCCTTTTTACGTAAAGATCTATGATATGTAATAACAAATCTATGGACCTCATCTTGCATATTGACCAGGAGTGGGTATAAGGGACTGTGTAGTTCAATCTTTTGTTCCCCTTCATCACTTAGGATGCCACGTGTTCTATGGCGCTCATCCTTAACCAGTGATATCAGAGGTATATTTAAATTTAGGTCTTCTAAGACACTTTTTGCGGCATTAAGTTGTGTAATACCACCATCCACAATGATTAAATCAGGGAAAGTGCCTTGTTCTTTTAAGATTCTAAAGTAACGACGGTATATAACTTCCTTCATTGAAGCCACATCATCGCCACCTGTACTTAAACGATATCGCCTGTATAAATCCTTGTTTGGTAGTCCATCATCAAATACAACACATGCACTCACAGCAAAGGATCCTGATATATGGGAGTTATCAAATATTTCAATTCGGTGTAGTTTGTCTTTTAAATTTAACATTGAAGCCAGCGTATCTAAAGCTGTTTCAACTTGTTTTTCACGCTGCCACAAGACTTCAAACTGATCTTCCAGTTTCAACTCAGCATTACGCTTACCAATATCCATTAAATGACGTTTCTTACCACGATGGGCATGTCTAATATTTGTATCTAATATAGAAGACAAGGCTTCTATCTCAATACTCATAGGCACGTATATCTCTTTAGATAAGGGTTGATTTTCATAAAACTGGACGATGAATGACATCAGTGCATCTTCTGGATTCTCAAGGGTTGATTCAACAGCCATCGTTTTTTCTAGAAGTCTTCCTGATCTTACAAACAGTCCAACAATCGCAATATAGCCTTCATAAACAGCCATATTAAACATATCAAAGTTCTCATTAATATTAAACTGTACTTGTTGTTTATCACTAATATAATCTAAAGCACTCAGTCTTTCTTTATACGACTGAGCAAGCTCAAAATTTAAGTTCATGGAGAACTCCATCATCTTATCTTCAAGTGCTTTTCTAAATTCTTGGTCATGGCCCTTCAATACTTTAATTAAGTTTTGACGCCAGTTCTCAATCTCTTCATCACTAAGATTAATTTCACTGCGATTAAATTTCGCATAAATCTTCTGTTTATTGGGTAAGAAACCTTCCTCAGTCGGTAAAGTTTCATTGAGTAGTGCTGCCATGTTTCTAGCAGCTGTTGCATCAGGATAGGGTCCAAAGTAATAAAACTTGGGATTATGTTTTTTATCTCTTGAAACGACAACTGATGGCAAACCTTCACGGTTAATCTTTAGATATGGATAAGATTTATCATCCATAAATAGAATATTAAAGCGTGGTCTGTGTTCTTTAATTAGATTAATTTCAAGAATCAAAGATTCTTTCTCTGTTTTTGTAAGAATGATATCAAAATCATCGACGTACGAAACCATACGCGTTGTTTTGTGGTCATGTGCACCAACAAAATAAGAACTCACACGGTTTTTAAGGTTTTTCGCCTTACCTACATATATAATAGTACCGTGTTTATCCTTCATTAAATAACAACCTGGATCGACCGGAAGTTGTTGTATTTTTTCACTGAGTGTCAGCTTCACGACTTAAATACCACGCGAGTGGCACCTGCGCCACCTTCAGATACAGAAGCCAGTTCAAATGACTCAACCATCTTATGTTTACGAAGTAAGCCATGTACTGCTGAGCGCAGTTGTCCACTACCTACACCATGCACAATACGGCAGCTTGGTAGATTTCTTAATACACAATCATCTAAATACTTATCGACCATTGGCAGTGCTTCTGCAACACGCATCCCAATCAAATTCAGTTCTAAAGATACTTTTGTACTGCGATCTACAGAATGGGTTCTGACTTGTTTTTTAACCTTTTTAGGTTTGGCTCCCATACGTATGAGATCTTTTAGTTTTACTTGCATTGTGAGTGTCCCTACTGAGACAAAGGCATTGTTTCTTTCAATTTTCTCAACAGTTCCAACCTGTGAAGATTGCTTGAGTCGTACTTGATCTCCAACTGAGATTTTCTCTACAACAGTTTCTGGTTGTAAAGCGACCACTTCTTTTTTGAGTGCATGTCTTTGAGTTGGGGTCGATGCTTGGTCTAATTCTTTAATTTTTTCTTCTAATGTTTGAAGCTTTGAGGAAAACTCTTGTTCCTTCGCTTCAATCCATGATCTTTTCTCTTCTTGAATCGATTGAACTTCTTTTGTGAAGCTTGTTTTATGGGCTTCAATCTCTTCTTCTAATTGAAGTTTGTCTTTTTCAAGCTCTGATTGTAAGTTTTCTGTTTCAACAATTCTTTTATTTAAGATTTCAAGAAGATGGTCTTCTTCAAATGTACTTTCTTTCTTGTATGCTTCAGCTTGTTTGATAATTGAGTCAATGATCCCCAATTCTTTGGCGATATGAAGCGCATTGGACTCTCCTAAGACGTTTTCCTTGTATTTGTATGTGGGTCTTAATGTTTCTAAGTTAAACTCAACAGAGGCATTCAAAATGTCATCGTATTGTGTTCCATATTTTTTTAGTTTTGAGAAGTGCGTTGTCGCAACAACCCAAGAGCCAATAGATCTAAAGTAATCCAAGATGGCCATGGATAAGGCTTCACCTTCTAGGGGATCTGTTTGACTACCAAGCTCATCTAATAGAATTAGTGATTTGGATGTCGCATATTGTGTAACATGAGAAATTGTCTCTAAGTGAGCAGAGAATGATGAGAGTGATTTTTCAATAGATTGTTGGTCACCAATATCAACAAAGACATTATCAACCATCATGACACTTGCCTCATCACATAGTACAGGACAGCCACTCAGTGTCATCAAGACAAAGAGCCCCATTGTTTTTAAGGTTACTGATTTACCCCCTGTATTGGGACCTGATATCAGAATCATCTTATGTGGTGATTCTAAGGTATATGTATTTGCGATGACTTCATCTTTATCAATCAGTGGATGGCGTGCATTTTTTAAATAAAGTTTGTCTTCAGTTAAGTTAGCGACAACCCCTTCATTTTCAACACCCCATAATGCTTTAGCAAAAATCTCATCAACAAGACCTGCTGTTTCAAGATTCGCAAGTAGTTGATCTGATACCTTTGATACTTCTAGTGAGATTTCTCGACATATTTTCTCAATCTCTTCTTGTTCCATATGAACTTGTGCTTGATATTCCTGTTGTAATCTTGATAAGAATGCTGGTTCAAAATAGACAGATTGACCTGATGAGGATGTTCCTAAAACAGACCCATCTAATTTATTTTTATCGCCTGGTTTCATTAGAAATGTTTGTCGACCATGGAATAAAGATACGACTTGTTCACTCAACATGTCTTTATGTTTCGATAAAAACTCTGCTGTTTGACGATCAATTTGAGAACGTAAGCGCCTTAATTGAACTCGTATCTCTCGAAGTTCTGAACTGGCGGCATCTAAGACCTCATAAGATTCACTGAATGATTTATCAATTAATTGCATCAGTTGTTTTACATCAACGATACTTTCAAATAAATCATCTAGGTGTGGCGTTTCTTCTTCAAATGCCATGTATTGATTTCTTAAACGGTGTGTTCCTTGAATAAATTGTCCTATATGAACCAACTCTTCAATACTTAATACCGCCATTTTAGTGGACTTTTCTAAGGCAAAAGAGACATCCTTAATGCCTCCAAATGATAGTGCTCCATGCACTACTGATATTTTCATAGCGTCATTTAAACGCGCAAGATCGCGTCGTACTGTTAAAAGAGAAAAAGAGGGTTCGCTATTTAAAACCCTTTCTTTACCGATTGAGAACGCCGCTTTTGAAGCAATGCGTTCTAAAATTTTATCTAACTCTAATCTTTGTTTTGTATTAGTCATGATATTTTGATAAAAACTCCCGTATCTCGTCATTACTAAATCCATTTTCAGCGAGCATATCGACTATCGATTGTTTTTGCGATAGTGTTAATTCTTTTTCGCTTAAAATGTATTGAATGGACTCATTTTTTTGAATTGTTTTTTCTAAACCACTCAAGGCAGGCTCTAATATCCTATTGACTGTACCCAGATAACTACCTTCGATAACTTCTGCACCATTTTCTATGATGGGTAAAGTTAAGAAGATTGTAATTAAAACCAG
Source organism: uncultured Erysipelothrix sp. (assembly GCA_964410635.1). Classification (GTDB taxonomy): domain Bacteria; phylum Bacillota_I; class Bacilli_A; order Erysipelotrichales; family Erysipelotrichaceae; genus Erysipelothrix. The sequence goes on from CAYPHX010000007.1 coordinate 20,671, forward strand.
GTAAACAACAAAGGTAACGATTGAAAACAATCCCCCTGCGAGTGAGTTAACTTGTTTAATTAGTGGCATCTTTGAGATACCTGATGCGATTGGTTTTAGTACCATCAGTAGTAAACGAATGACTACGAATAAAACAAAAAACCAAATTAATTTATTGGCATTACTGGTAAAGAAATTATCCAAACTAATATAGCCTGTTTTGTTATAGTGAACAAATTGATATATTTCCGCAAAAACATCTGCGAAAAGCCAAGCAATCACAACCGCTACAAATGTATTGATTAAGTTGACTACTTGAAGTAACATTCCTTCTTTGTAACCTCGATATAAAACGACCACAAATAAAAGAATTAATAAAGCATTTACAAACATGATATAATCATATGGAAATGTGAACATAATATCACCCCTACTATCTTATACATTATACACAAGTTAGGGGCATTTAAAAAGGAAAGAGTGCATGTAATATGGAAACAAAAGTAATTAAAATGACGAATACTCAGATCCAAGAGTTGAAACGAAAATATCAGTATACAGACATCAAATATAATGTCGCGCATACGCACTTTCAAATCAAAGGTTCTGACTTTACAATCACAGCTTATAAATCGGGTAAAGTTGTGTTTCAAGCAGATGATTTAAGCCTTCATATCCCAAACTATACTTTTAGTGAAAAAGAAACCGTTGATACCAATGTTCTAGAAATGTCTGGAAGTGATGAGGTTGGTACAGGTGATTACTTTGGACCTGTCACAGTTTGCGCCGTTTACTTAAGTGAAGCGGATTATGCGAAAATACCAGTGGATCAAATTCGTGATACAAAAGAAATGAAAGATGATCTCATTTTGGAGATTGCACCCCTACTGATAAAAGAGTTGAAACACAGTTTAATGATTGTGGATAACGAAAAATATAATGAGGTTCAAAAGCTTTATAATATGAATAAGATGAAGGCTATGCTTCATAACCAAGCTTTCTTAAGTCTTAAGAAGAAGTATGGTTTACCAAAAGTTAATATCATTGATCAATTTGCACCTAAAGATTTATACTATCGCTACTTAAGTGATGTGCCTGAGGTTGTGGATAACCTCATCTTCGAGAAAAAGGCAGAAAATAAATTTCTTGCGGTGGCATGTGCTGCCATCATTGCACGTTATGCATTCTTAAAAGCATTTGAGGCGATGGAAGAAAAGTATCATTTCACCTTTCCAAAGGGTGCTGGTGCTCAAGTTGATGTGAGGGGACGAGAGTTTGTTGCGCTTTATAATGAAAAAGAGCTCCGCATGGTTGCGAAACTCCATTTTAAGAATACTGAGAGAATTATTACAGAACAGTAAGTTGAACTTCAACAGATTGTTCTGTTTTTCTTAGTTTGACTCCTGCTTCAGTAAGAATCTTCTTTGATACGATCACTGCATCGGTATCAGCATACTTATCATCTTCATAAACAATCTCTTTAATGCCTGATTGAATGATTGCTTTTGCACATTCATTACATGGAAATAAAGAAACATAAATACTACATCCACGAACTTCGCGTGGAGCATTTAAGATGGCATTTAATTCTGCGTGTACCACATAAGCATATTTTGTTTCTGTGAAATCACCTTCACGTTTCCAAGGATTCTCATCATCTGAGACACCACTTGGAAAGCCATTATAACCAATGCCCACAATTTTCTTACTTGGATCAACAATGACGGCCCCGACTCTTGTAGAGGGGTCTTTTGAACGGTTTGCGGATAAATGTGCAATCCCCATAAAATATTGATCCCATGTTAATACCCCGTCAACTCTTTTCATATGAACTCCTTATAAAAGCACGTTTGCTGTTTGAAATACTAAGAATACCAGATAAGCCATTGATGTTAGTAAGACGACTAAACTTGCAGTACGGATATGATTCCAATCTTTTCTTTTTGAGAAAAGGAAACCTAAGATGATCCCTGCATATAAGCCACCTAAGTGTCCTGTCATTGATACATTTGGCATCAATGAAATATAAGCATTGATTAAAAGTGTCATTAAAACATTCATCAAAATCACTCTGTTTTTAAGTAGATTTCTTTCAAATAAAACGACAAGTAAAACTCCCAGTAATGCATAGATACCAGCACTGATACCAATTACAATACCCGGCTCACTTCTTACAAAAAGAAATACGGTCCCAAATAGACTTCCTAAAACAATTGTTGCCAGATACTTTATCCAACCCAGTTCCTGTTCTAGAATCGATCCTAAGTTTCGCATCGATAACACATTCATTAATAAGTGAATGACACTCCCATGTAAAAGCATCGGTGTTAGAAATCTATAATACTGCCCTGTCATCACAATAATTTCTTTATTATAAGCACCTAAAAGTAGAAGTGCTTGGTAATAAGGAATCTTATATGTTACGGCTAAAAGATTTGTCGCAATAAACATTGCAGTAAGTATCACAGATAAGACAATCGTCACGATATTATTTGATACCCACTTTTTTCTTTGAAGTTTTGTCATATTTTTTCTAATTGTCTTTTGTGCACGTTGCATCGCAACATTCACGTTTCTTGTTGGCTTAAGAATTAGGTCAATGCCTTCAAATGTTGAAGTGATACTCGTATTACTCAAATAAGAATCTGTGAGTATTATCGTCTTATCATCATGAAAGGTTGACTCTTCATTAACTGAGATATTAATCCCTGATGGCGTTGTTTCAAATAACATTGCCAAAGCAGTTCTATGCTTATCAATCAGTTCGTAATTAATTTCATCTGTTTTCTGTGTAGAAATTACAATAATTGGATACTTTGCTTCTTTTGCATTGAGAAGTAACATTTCTGTTGAGTTTTTAGTTAAACTTAACAGTTGATACTTATGCTTTTTTATAAAGTAATTTGATAATTCTAAGGCCCATAGTTCATGTTGTGCTTGTGAACTCATGCTAATCGCCTCACATCCTCAACTGTTCGTTTGAATATTTCTGGCACATCTTTTTCCAGCGAAATATGTTCACCAGTAATAGGATGGTCAAACTCTAGATGGTATGCATGAAGCATTTGTCCATCAGTTTCTAAAGTGTTTTTGTAGCTGTATGTTTTATCCCCAACTACTGGATGTTTAATGTAATCTAAATGAACACGAATTTGATGGGTTCTACCCGATTCAAGTTCACACTTAAGAATGGTGTAATCACCAATATTCTCAACTAAAGTCACTTTTGTGCGTGCTTCTTTTGAATTGAGATGTGTTACTGTCATTTTTTGACGGTTTTTTGGATCGCGTCCAATTGGACCATCAATAATCGCTTCCACGTGATTGAATGGGTGGTGTGCTAATACAAGGTATTCACGTTTAATGGTACGTTCTTTTAATGCTTCGACCAATTTTTCGTGTGCTTCGTTTGTTTTTGCAACGATGATAAGACCACTGGTGTCTTTATCTAATCTATGTACAATACCAGGTCTTAACTCTCCTCCAATATCACTGAGTTTATCTGTATAAGCCAGTAAACCATGGACAAGTGTTTCTTGTTTTAATGTTGATGCAGATGGGTGAACAATTAAACCTTTTGGTTTGTTGATTACCATCAAGTGTTCATCTTCATAAACGATATCTAAATCCATTTTGATTGCTTTGATAGTTAAATCTTCTTCTTCAATCTTATATGAAACGACATCATCTTCTTTTAATCTATAGTTACTTTTTGATGGGGCATCATTTACTAATACCTTGCCATCTTTGATCCAACTTTGAATTAAGGTTCTAGAATATCCATCTAACACTGAACTCATAAAGTGATCTAAGCGTGTATTCTCATCAAAGGACTCTATTGTAATTTTAGTCATGTTTAAGTTCCTTTCTCTCTTCTAAAAATATATGTAAGAATAACAATCCAAAACCAATCACTAGGCAGATATCTGCAAAGTTAAATATTGGAAATGGGTATCCAAATATATCAAATGAAAGCATATCTCTTACATAGGAAAATCGGAATCTATCATAGAAGTTTCCTAAGTTTCCCGCAAGGATTAAACTAATACTCATTAATACAAGGTTGTCATTTTCTTTGATTAACATATATATTAAATAAATACTCACAGATAAGCTAATAAGTAGGAATATTGGCATCATAAAGTCACCATCAAACATACTCCATGCACCTCCTGTATTACGTGCATAGTGAATGTCGAAGAATCCTTCAATGACTGTATAGCTTTCACCTAATCTTAGATACTGTTCTGTTAAGTTTTTAGTAATTAAATCTATCATTAATAAGGCCGCACTTACGACCACAACAATTATTTTTTTCATAGCGCCTCATTTCAAAGTTTATTATATCACGAATAGACAAAAAAACCATCTGTTTAAAGATGGTCTATCAGTCTTTTATGAATAAGATTGGCTGCATTGTCTGCCTTAATTTTATCGACAATTAATGACATTTTTATTTCTGATGTCGCAATCATATCAATATTAATGTTTTCTTTATACAAGACTTCAAAGATGAGTGCTCCAATCATGGGGTTGGATTCAAGTCCTGCGCCCACTACAGAAAGCTTCGCAACTTTATCATTGACGACAACTTTTTCAGCATCAAGATTTTCTTTTAGACATTCTAAGACTTCTATTGCTTTTTCAGCGTGTTCTCTTCGAATTGTAAATGCAATATCCTTTGTGTTATTTCGACCCACTGATTGCAGTACAATATCGACACTGATATTACTTTTTGCTAGTCCAGAGAAGATACGATATGCAACCCCTGGTGTATCTTTTACACCGATTAAGGATATTGTCACAATTTCATCATCTACTACAACTCCACTGATGAGTGTTTTTTCTAATGGGTTTTTTAACACAAGCGTTCCCTCCTGATCGTTATAACTTGAACGTAACTTTAATACAACATCATATTTTTTCGCAAGCTCAACTGCTCTATTATGTAATATCTTAGCCCCTAAAGAACTTAATTCTAGCATGGCATCATAATCAATTTCGTTTAATAATTTAGCCGAACTCACCTTACGTGGATCTGCAGTAAAGATACCATCAACATCTGAATAAATCTCACAGACATCTGCTTCTATTACTTTCGCAATTGCTACAGCACTTGTATCTGAACCCCCACGTCCTAATGTGGTAAATTCCATATTGTTATTAACAGCTTGAAATCCAGTCACAAGAACAACACGTCTTGCATCTAACTCCGATAAGATTCTTTCTTGATTGATATTAGTAATTCTTGCTTCACCAAACATACCATCAGAGTAAATACCTGCTTGAAATGCATTCAGTGATACTGATGGACAATTAAGCTGGTTTAAAGCGAGTGACATAAGTGCTACAGATTGTTGTTCTCCTGTAGCAAGAAGCATATCTAATTCTCTTTTAGTCGGTTTGTCGGATATTTCTTTGGCTTTTGAAATCAATTCATTGGTTGTTTTCCCTTGAGCAGATAATACCACCACAAGCTCATGCCCCTTATGATAATGTTTTGCGATTCTTTCCGCCACTCTTCGAATGTGTCCTGCATCTTGAACTGATGATCCGCCATATTTTTGCACCAGTCTCATAAGCTTTTACCCAGTACTAAGTAAGATGGATGATGGATATCGTGAATTGATACCTTTTTATTTTCAATAAAATCAATCACTGATACATCTTCTACAACAACATCTACCGGTGCTTCTTTTACAACAAAGGGATGATTACATTGTGTTTCAACTTGATAAACATCCGCCACGATGGCACTTGCTGTTGGATAGCGCCCTGCACCTGGTCCTTGTAGCATGACTTCACCTACATCTGTTCCTGTAATTAAAACAGCATTTTGAACTCCATTCACATTATATAAAGGATGGGATGCATCGATGAGTGTTGGTAAAACTGATAATGAGACATCTTTATCATCTAATTTTGCCTTTGCGATCAGTTTAATACGGTAGTTATTATTCTTAGCATATTGAACCATTGCATCGTTCATATTATTAATACCTTGAATATTCACCTGTGCATAATTTACTTTGTTTCCTTTAATTAAAGATGAGAGAATTGCAATCTTTCTTGCGCTATCAAAGCCTTCCACATCATCTTTCGGGTCTTTTTCTGCATAACCCAGTTCTTGAGCTTCTTTAAGGACATCCTCATAACTTCTGTTTTCATCTAACATTTTAGTCAGGATATAGTTTGTAGTACCATTTAATATTGCTTGAACTTCAACAATGTTTTCTTGTACCAGACCATATTGAAGTGTTGATACCAGGGGAATCCCACCACCAACACTGGCTTCAAATAAGAATTTCACATTGTTGTCTTTGGCAAGTTCTAATAGTTCAACCATATACTTATCAACAAGTTCCTTATTTGATGTCACAACATGTTTCCCTTTTTTTAAGGCTTTAGTTGCTAGATCATAAGCAGCATCCAAACCACCCATTGCCTCTACAATAATTTTAATTTCTTTATCTTCTAGCATTGTATCAACATCATTTACATATCTTTGATCATCTAATATTTCCCGGGTAAAGATTGCTTTCACTTTACCGGGTTCTTTACGATCTAATATCTCAACGACACCTTTACCTACAACACCAAATCCACATACACATACCTTCATAATTACTCCCTTGCTAAGATACTTACTTTATTTATCTTATCTGTTTCGCGCATTTCACTTATCATTTTCTCTACATTGACTTGATCATTTAACGTTTCAAACGTTATCGTAACGTTTGCAATATGATGAATTGGAATCGTTTGATGAATCGTTAATACATTCAAATCATAAGATGAGAGAATTGAGAGCATATTTGATAATACGCCTTTGTCATCTGTAAGTTCTAAGCCCAGTGTGAACGTTGCATGTTTTTTATTTTCATGAAATGGATGGACCGATTCATGATACTTATAAAATACTGAGCGGCTGATGCCCACTTGCTTAACTGCCTCAGAAACGTACTTTACTTTATTCTGTCTTATTAAAGCTTTTGCTTCCAATACTTTAAGAATTGCTTCGGGTAAGATACTTTCTTCTATTAAGTAATATTTTCTTTCTTTCTCCATAATATGTCCTTTCATGACGCACATTTGTCTTTACTATGGGGATACTTTATCATATAATAAAATATATCACAAGAAAAAGAGGTATTTATATGAAGTATAAGAGTACAAGAGGTCAAGAAATTGTATCCAGTTCACAAGCCATTCTAAATGGAATCGCAAAGGATGGCGGTCTTTATATCCCAACGACCATTCCTAAACTCAGTCTCACAAGCATTAAAGGCTTGAGTTATCAGGATATTGCATTTGAAATATTAAAACTTTACTTCGATGATTTTTCAGATGAAGCGCTAAAAGATGCCGCCTATAAAGCATATAGCCAGCAAAACTTTACGCATCCTGAAATTACTGGCATTCGCACATTGGATGATAATACACAGCTTCTTGAGCTTTTTTACGGAAAGACTTCTGCCTTTAAGGATCAAGCTTTATCGCTTTATCCCTACCTTCTAAAACTCGCAATGGACAAACACAACATCCAACATCTCAGCATCCTAACCGCAACATCTGGTGATACAGGAAAAGCAGCAATGGAAGCTATTAAAGATATTGATGGACTTTCAATTGCAGTATTATTCCCTAAAGATGGAACTAGCTTCATTCAAAAATTACAGATGCAAACACAATTTGGAGATAATGTCCTTCCGATTGGTATTGATGGTAATTTTGATGATGCACAAAACTTAGTAAAAGCATTCTTCAGTAAACACGACTCACTCAGCATCACAAGTGCAAACTCAATCAATATTGCACGTCTTCTACCGCAGATTATTTACTACTACGACCTATTTGAAAGAATCAATTGTGAGGATACTGTTGATATCTATGTGCCCACTGGAAACTTTGGAAATATCTTAGCAGCTTACATTGCGAAAGAAATGGGACTTCCAATACGAAAATTAGTTGTCGCAACCAATGAAAACAATATCTTATATGAATTCTTTAAAACAGGTGTCTATGATATTTCAAATAAAGAGTTTAAAGTGACTTATGCCCCTTCTATGGATATACTAATATCTTCTAACTTAGAACGTCTTTTATACTTTGTCTTTAAAGATGAATCTAAAGTAAAAGAGTGGATGCAAGACTTAAAGGACAAGAAGTGCTTTAAATTAAGTGAAAGTGAACTTGCCCTACTTCAAGAAATCTTTGATACACAGATGAGTTCTGATGAAAATACATATCAAGTGATAAAAGATTTATACATCCACAAAGACATCTTGATTGATCCACATACTGCAACAGCCATCCCAACACATGACAATAGCCATCAGAAAGTTATCGTTTCAACAGCGAGTCCTTATAAGTTCCCTGAACTTTTCAAACGATTATTTAAATTAGATAGTGACGATGATTTCTATACTCTTAGTGAGATGTCAGTAAGAAGTCATGAACCTTATCCACCAAACATTCGTTTATTACCCAAGTTTGAAGTTCGTTTTAAAGATGAGGCGAAAATAGAAGATGTTGAATCTATTTTATTAGACTTCATTAAGAAAGAGGCAAAAGATGCAGTTTAAGATAATTGTCCCTGCTACTTCAGCAAATATAGGACCTGGTTTTGATATCAGTGGTTTGGCACTTGAGCTTTATAATGAATTTTACTTTAACTTTGATTCTGATCTTATTCAATTTACTGATGATAGATATCCATTTGATACTTCTTTAACTTTAGATGCTTTTTTCCATACTTTAGACTTGTATCATATAAAACATCCTAAAGGTGTCACTTTACATACAGTTTCAAACATACCCATTGCAAGAGGCTTGGGTAGTTCCAGTTCTTGTATTGTTGCAGGGGTTCTTGCAGCAAATAAATATGGAGAGCTTAAACTAACAAAAGAAGATCTATTAAAGATTGCAACAGATATAGAAGGTCATCCTGATAATGTTGTTTCTGCAATACTGGGTAAGTTCAACATGAGTCTATATGATCATGAGATCTATAATACAAGTGTTAAACTGCATCCCGATTTAGAATTTATCGCAATCATTCCGCCTTATGAAGTTAAGACTGAAGCAGCACGTAATATTTTACCAACATCTTACACACTGAAAGATGTCCAAGCGAATCTATCACGCATGCCTTTTATTAAAGAGGCCTTTGAAACAAAAAATAAAGAGTTAATAAAACTTGTCACACAAGACAAGATCCATGAACCTTATAGAAAGAACTTGATAAAGGAGTATGAAGATGTCAAATCTCTATTATCCAAGCTTGATATTTACGCATTTTTTATTTCAGGTGCAGGTCCAACAATGCTTGTTTGTTTAGATAAAGATAAGGTGAAACCCACCCTGAATCATTTATCCCAAAACCTAGATAGTTCTATCCTTCTGAGACATTGTAAAATTGACAATAAAGGTGCTATGATTATATAGCATAATTTAATAGGAGGATTCTATGACTTTTATAGAAATTTTAAAAATAATCTTCTTGGGAATTGTTGAAGGTATTACAGAATGGCTACCAATTAGTAGTACAGGCCATATGTTACTTGTCGATGAGTTTCTAAGCTTAAATCATACACCTGAGTTTATGGAAATGTTCTTTGTGGTAATTCAATTGGGAGCCATTATGGCTGTTGTTCTTATATTTTGGAACAAGATGATACCGATTGAAAAAACAAATGACAAATGGGCCCTTAAACCGGACACAATCAATCTTTGGATGAAAGTTGCTGTAGCCTTAGTTCCTGGAACTGTTGTTACTCTATTATTCGATGATTATATTGAAGCACACTTCAAAACACCGATTGTTATTGCACTGGCATTAATCTTTTATGGGATTGTATTTATTGTTGTTGAAGATAAGAATAAAAATAAAACACCAACAACACAAAACTTAATGGATATCAGTTATAAAACAGCACTGTTAATTGGGATATTTCAAATCCTATCAATTATACCTGGAACAAGCCGTTCTGGATCTACAATTGTGGGTGGGTTATTAATTGGGGTATCAAGAGTTGCTGTTGCGGAATTTACTTTCTTCTTGGCTGTTCCTGTTATGTTTGGTTTGAGTGCACTGAAACTATTTAAGTTTGGTTTTGTCTTCACTTCAGCTGAAGTGATAACCTTATTATTAGGAAGCTTTGTTGCATTTGTTGTATCAATCTTTGTTATTAAGTTCTTAATGGATTACATTAAGAAAAATGACTTTAAAGTATTTGGTTGGTACCGCATTATTCTAGGAGCTTTAGTCTTACTCTACTTTACATTCATTTAACAACATCATTACAAATGCACTTTATTGGCTAATAAAGTGCATTTTTTCATGTTTCTGGTTAATTAAAGTTGATATAGACTTGAGATTTGTTAAGAAAAGTTAACTTATGGTATTATATTATTAATATATGCTATTTTAATACGTGCGGAGGTATTTATTAAATATGACAGGATTAGAAGGATTAGGATTAAATTATATCCTAGGTGGATTTGGATTATTCATTCTAGGGATTACACTTCTTGGGGATGGCTTAAAAGAATTAGCTGGGCCAAAGATTAAAGTTTATATAGAAAAATATACAAGTAACCCTTTTATGGCAATGATGGTTGGTATGGTTGTAACAGGATTGATTCAGTCCAGTTCAGGAACAACAGTTATTTCCATATCACTCGTTCGTGCAGGATTGATGACTTTACAGCAAGCCATTGGGATTGCCCTTGGTGCCAACATCGGTACAACCGTAACATCAATCATGATTGGACTTAAGATTGATCAATTTGGTTACTACTTTGTTTTTGTAGGAGCAATGCTCTATGTCTTCTCAAATAAAAAGAAAGTAAAAGATTTAGCATTCGTATTATTCTCATTCGGTATTACATTTGTAGGACTTGTTCTGATGGGTGAAAAATTAGCCTTATTACAAGATTACAAATTCTTCACAGACTTTATCGAATTTATGTCTTTAAACCCTTGGTTCGCTTTAGTTGGTGGGACATTGGCTACAGCGCTTATTAACTCATCATCAGCATTTATTGCGATCATTCAAAAGATTTATGCTTCAGGTGGAATCGACTTAACAGTTGTTATTGCTCTGGTACTTGGATCAAACATCGGTACTACAATTACAGCCTTCATCGCTTCTAGAGGTGGAATTGTTCCAGCACGTCGTGCTTCTTTATTCCATACACTCTTCAACTTTACAGGTGCCATGATTATAATGCTCATACTTTCACCCTATGCGAAGCTTGTAGCATTCATTAGTACTAAGGTTGCAGCATCAGCTGAACTTGAAGTAGCCATTGTACACTTTATATTTAACTTTGTATTTGCATTCTTAATTATTCCATTTATACCAGCATTCATGAAATTGTTAGAGAAATTAATTCCAGGACAAGATTCTGCATACGCTCCAACTAAGTTAATTGAGTTGAATGAAGATGTTATCGAAACATTGCCAGAAGCTGCAATGCAAATTTCAAAAGAAGCTATTTTACAAATGGGTGATATCATGATGACATCCATCGATGTTTCTCAGAACTACCTCAATGAAGATGATAGTGAGGACTTCAACTATATTCATACAACCGAAGCTACAATTAATAAAATAGATACTGACATTACTACTTACTTACTCAAGGTTGTTAAATCTTCTCCATCAGAAATGATTGCAGAGAACTATACTAAATATCTTGAGATTGTTAAAAACATAGAAAGAATGAGTGATCTTACAACAAACCTCGCTGACTTCTATGCATTAATTTATGAAAATAAAGAAGAATTATCACCAGATGCACTAAGTGATCTAAATACAATGTATATGTTGTTAAAGAGTATTATTGAACGCTCACTCTATACATTTAAAACAGAGGACGTAACGCAACTAAAACCGATCTTAAAAGATGAATCATACTTAGATATCATTGAAATGAAGTATCGTGAAAAACACTTCCAGAGATTGGCTGAAGGTGTATGTACAACAAAGATTACTGCATCAATTTATGTAGACATCCTAAGTACACTTGAAAGAATTGCAGATCATGCAGTTAATATTGCAAGATTCGTTGATTCACCAATTATGGCACACGACAGATAATACACAAAAAGGATACGTTTCAAATAACGTATCCTTTTCTTATGCTTTATATTAAATAACTTTTACTTGGAATCCTGCCATTACAGATAATGATTCTTCATGAAGTTTCTTATCATATGAATCAGTTGCTTTAGTATCCACAATGACCAGTGCTTCAGGTAATGCAGCTTTTACAAGTACTGCAGTAGAGACAACACAAATATTTGAGACAAGTCCTGCAATTTCAACTTCAGCATACGCTCTATCTTTTATAAAGTTTGCCAGTTCTAATGAACCAAATGCTTCTTTATCAAATATTTTTAACGCATGTTCTTGAGCAAAGACTTTAGCACCACCATAAATTTCCCATCCAAAGGAATCTTTAATACAGTGAATTACTGGTAAATTTCTACCTTCTTGAGTTTCTAAATAGTTATCGTAGTGTGTGTCACGTGTAAAGATAACATCATGACCATTTCTATGATAATCATCTAACTTATCATAGATGGGTTGCGCTACATCTTTTGCGCCTTCAAATCCCAGTGCACCATCGACAAAGTCGTTTTGGAAGTCGACAACGATTAATAATTTCTTCATAAGCTTCATCCTCCTTATTCTATTGTTTTAGAAGCATAGGCCTTAATTAGGGCCTTTTCTACATGTTCTGGTACGAATGGCTTTAAGTCTCCCTTAAAGCTTGCGATCGTACGTGCAAGTGATGAGGATATGAATGAGTACTTAGGAGATGCTACTAAAAACAGTGTTTCAATATCTTCTCTTAAAGCACGGTTTGCGGTTGCTTGTTGCAATTCGGCTTCATAGTCCATGACGGCTCGAATCCCTCTAATTAATACACTACAGTCCTGGGACTTCGCAAAATCAACAGTCAGTCCACTTCCGATCACAACTTTAACATTGCTCAAGTGGCTTACTGTTTCCTCAATCATTGCTTTACGTTCTTGTTTGTTAAATACATAGTTCTTTTCATCGTTGACCATAATCGCTACGACAACTTCTTCAAACATTGAAGCACATCTTTCAATCAAATCAACATGTCCAATTGTAATTGGATCAAAGGAACCTGGGTACATTACTCTCATAGCTTACCTCTTTCATTCTGATAACTTAATTATAACATGAAAAAAACACACCCGGACATTAGTGTGTTTTTATTTAGAAAAGTTCAATTCAATAATTTGGAGGAAATACAAATTGTTATTAAGGAAATGGTGAATTGAAGAAACTTTCTAACGGACATATAGATATATTATTTGTATCTATAACTACATTATATACTAATGTAATGTAAAGTCAACAGTTTATTACATTTATTTGTAATAAGTTTCATTCAATGTAACATTTTCATAGTTTCATAGAAGTTTTCCTATAGTTTTATTGATTTATCAACAGAATCCAGTATATTTTCGGCATTAAGTCGGCCATAATCTAACATCTCAATCTTTAGAACAGGGGTGTTTTGAAGCTGAGATACGAGTTTATCGTACATATAGGACACTTGCGGTGCTAAAAGGACAACATTTGTCTCTTCATCAACCTTATCTGTTTGCATGACACCATAAGCACTCACCTGTACATCACCATAACGCAGCTTCCCTGCTTCTCTTATCTTATTTGCGAGTAAACTTGATGACATACCACCTGCACACATGAGAATTATTTTCATAATGAATGTAAACTTTCAGTCATGATGTTGTAGTCTTCCTCTTGAGGATCAAGCATTGCTGCAAATTTGAAGAGTGGTGTAATACCGACTTCATTTAATTCTTCTTCCCAGTTGCTCAACCATTCAGCCTCACCCCAGTCATAAGAACCAAATATGATGACTTTCTTATCACTTAGATTGGGTAAGATTTCATTAAAGAATGGTCTAAACTCATATTCTTCCATTTGTTCTCCTGCCATAGCAGGACTTCCTAAGATGATCAGCTCACAATCAAGTGCCTCTGAAATCTCTACATCTTCAACAGGGATCATTTGAACATCGTGGTCTTGATCGCTCAGTACTTCATACATGTGTTGTGCCATCATTTCAGTATTACCTGTTGCACTATAATAGACTATATTTATTTTCATTATTTTTATCGCTCCTTATAAAAAAAGCCTATGCTGAGCATAGGCTTGATTAATATTACTCGTCGCCAAGAATTTTCTTAACTTGGGCAATGACTGCTGCACCGTTCATTGTGCCGTATTCTCTCATACCAATTACATCAACTGGTACATCTGGAAGTTGTTTTTTAACGTTATCTAAGTTAAAACGAACTTGAGGTCCTAAGAGTACGACGTCTGCGTCTGCACCTAATCTTGCTGCATCACTTACTGAGTGTGCTTCTACGGTTACTTCATATCCAATTTCTTTAGCTGCGTCTTCCATACGGCGAACTAGCGCACTGGTTGACATTCCTGCTGAACAGAATAAAACAATTTTTTTCATTATATAATCCTCCCTGTGGTTACTATTATATTATAGCAAGTATTTTACGAATGGTCTAGATGAAAGCGCTCTTTTCTTATTTGTTGCGTCTATTTCTTCTAGTACTTCCAGATAATGTTTCCATTACGTAATCCATATCCGCAACGGGTAAAAGTACTTTAACCTTACCGCCACGTAGATAGAATTCGAAACGACCTTTAGCATAATAACGTTTGTTAATGGCCTTTACTTCAAATGCTAAAAATTTTGTAAAGATAACTTTTCTTCCAACGATTGTCAGTCTTTCCATATTGAAGTAGACAAGTAAGAAGATAAAGGCTCCAATAAATACAGCCACACCATAAGCTTCTGGTTTTACTGGATATACAATATATCCAATGGATAAGGCAATAAGTAGATATGTTTCAATCTTTGACCTTAAGTTTAGCTTTAGTTTGAGTGTATTATCAAAATCTTTTGCACGCTTAAACTTAAAATAAGTATAAGTATAAGCTAGAGGTAGAAGAACCATGATTAAATAGTATAAAATTTGATTTAATTTCGCCATTTCATTTTCCCCTCATTTTAAAAAAGAGCTGTATTAGCTCTTATTGAATTTTCTTGTGAATTTCAATTAACTCTGCTCCGACAATTTTCATGAGTTCTGCACTCATCATTTGGTCTTCCGCATGAATTAAAAGTAGGTTAACATCTGTAGAACCTTCTTGTGCTTCTTTTTGGATTAATTGTGCGTGAACGCGGTGTCCTTCAATAAATTGTTCTTCACCTTCAGCCATTAATTCTTCTGCGCGATCAAAGTCACCTTCTTTAGCTGCTTGAATTGCTTCAATAAAGCATGAACGTGCTGATCCGTTAAATGAAATCATTTGAAAAC
>CAYPHX010000008.1:0-35683 GCA_964410635.1 uncultured Erysipelothrix sp.
TTATGGTTTTCTAATGTCTTGTCTTTCACTTGTTGTAGCATAATTAATTATTCATATCTAAGTAAATAAAGAGTCATAACGGCAGCTTCAACATCTTGGGCAATATTATTTGACTTTTCCGCCTTAATTCACTATAATTGAATAGCAATTAAAGTTAGGTGATAAAATGAAGTTGCATCGATATGATCTCGAAGATTCCGAGAACCCACATATGCAAATATCTCAAGCGATAACGTTTGAAAATCCAGAAGAAGTCGCACACGACCGATATCTAGATATTAAAGATATTTACGTAGAAGGACATGGATTCTTTGACGAAAAGACAAGCGAATTTATTGTAGGTCTAGATGTTGAAGCAACAGTAACTGTACCATGTGCAATTACTCTAAGACCTATAGAAATTGATGTTGAAGCTAAAGTATCCGAAACATTCGTCTTCGATATTAACTTATTAGACGAAGCTGATGAAGATACAATTTGGGTTGAAGGTTTAGAAATAGATTTATGGCCCTTTATCTGGAGTACATTATTATCAGAAATTCCATTAAAAGTAGTTGATCCAGAACTTGAAGACTATCCTGAAGGGGACGGCTGGAAAGTAATGACTGAAGAAGACTACATTAAAGAAAAAGAAGAAGCAATAGATCCCAGACTAGAAATATTAAAAGATTTCAAATTTGAATAACTAACGGAGGTGAACAAGAATGGCAGTAGCAAAAAGAAGAACGTCAAAACATCGTAAAGCGAAAAGAAGAACGCATGTTAAATTACCTAAAGTAACAGTGGTAAAAGATTCTGTAACAGGTGAGTGGAGAGTCCCACACCGCGTTGAACGTGATAAGTAAAACGATCTTGGGTAACCCAAGATTTTTTTATATGACTCAAAGCAGTTTAAAGGAGATATTATGACTGGATACTTTGTATTAAATCATGCATCACTAAAACGTTATAACACTTTACGTTTAGATGTAACAGCTCATACAGTCGCCATGCCACATTCAGTGGAAGGTTTCGTATCAGCACTTAGAGATTTTAAAGACAGAAGAATTATAGTAATTGGAAACGGTTCAAATATATTCTTTTCAAAAGAATATTATGATGAGTCCCATGCATTCATTATTACTAACTTAATTAATGATATTGAATACACAGGTACAGAGATCGTCTGTGAAGCAGGAACTAGAATGCACCGTTTAGCATGGTTTGCTTGTGAGCAATCATTAGGAGAGCTTGCCTTTACTGAAGATATTCCAGGAACATTGGGTGGCGGACTCTATATGAACGCAGGACAATGGAAACAAACAATTGGTCAATATGTCAATTGGATTGAAGTATACGATGTCGAAAAAGATGAAGTATACCGTATTGTTCCAGATGCAGATTTCTTTGCATACCGTTATTCAAAGTTAAATGACTTACCCGTATATGTTCTAAGATGTGGCATTAAAGCAATCGAAGGAAACTATGAAGAAGTCTTAAAGCAAATGTTAGACTACCGTCATGAGCGTTATGTCAAACAACCAAGAAACTTTGCGAACGCAGGATCTGTTTTCAAACGTCCAAAAGATAAAGAAGGAAACTCCTTATTTGTATGGAAAATGTTTGATGCAGTAACACTACGTGGCTTTAGAATTGGTGATGCTTTAGTATCAGAAAAACACCCAGGATTTATTGTAAATGCTGGCAATGCAAAAGTAGATGACATCGCTGCAGTGATTCAAGAGTGTAAAGACCGAGTGAAAAAAGAATTTGATGTTGAACTCGAACTTGAATGGCGCGTTATCTAAAACAAGATTAATTATAAAATGATTCTGTAAAGACTCTAACATATTGTTAGGGTCTTTTTTGTGCTTTAAACACTTTTTTTGATTGGAAATAAAATTGTTGTAAAAACTCATGTTTATTCCTTGTTTTTCTTTCTTTTTACACTGTATATGCTATAATTGTGGTAGAAAGTGTCATAAAGTGGTAGAAAGTGGTGAATTAACAATGTTCATGGGCGAATATCAACATAATCTCGATACAAAAGGACGTATCATCATTCCTGCGAAATTTCGTGAGGAACTGGGTGAGACGATGGTTGTGACGCGCTGGCTTGAAGGTTGTTTAGCTATCTACACTGAAGAACAATGGCAAGAATTGTATAAAAAATTACAGACCCTACCAAGTACAAAAAGAGAAGCCCGCAGATTTACACACTTAATCATGGCGAAGGCTGCTGAATGTACACTTGATGCCCAAGGTCGTATCAGACTTCCCAATCCCTTGATTGTCGAAGCTGAACTTGAAAAAGAATGTGTTGTTATTGGAGTCAATGACCACGTTGAGATTTGGGATAAAGAGAAATGGGATGACTACTACTCAGTTGCAAGTGAGAGTTTTGAAGACATTGCAGAATCATTAACGGAGTTTTTCTAATATGCATATATCAGTAATGTTAAAAGAAGCGATAAAAGCTTTAAATATAAAAGAAGATGGTATCTACATCGATGGTACCTTAGGTCGTGCAGGTCATGCTCTAGAAATAGATAAGCAACTCAAGACAGGAGTCTTAATTGCCTTTGACAAGGATGTTGAAGCAATTACTACTGGAAAAGAGATCTTAAGTGATAATGCTAAAATCATTCATGACAGCTTTGCAGAGATTGAAAACGTGCTTAATTCACTTGATATCAAAGATATCGATGGTGCACTGTTTGACTTAGGTGTTTCATCACCACAGTTTGATGATCAAGATAGAGGGTTCTCTTATCGATTTGATGCCAAACTAGATATGAGAATGGACCAAACACAAAGCTTAAGTGCTTATGATGTTGTGAATGAGTATTCAGAAGAGAGACTCATTGAAATTCTAAAAGTTTACTCAGATGAAAGATACGCCAAAGGAATTGTTAGAAATATTATCGAAGCAAGACCGGTTGTAACAACATTTGAACTTGTTGATTGTATCAGGAAAGCTTATCCATATAGAGAGCTTAAAAAAGGACATCCAGGTAAGAAGACATTCCAAGCAATTCGCATGGAAGTGAATAACGAACTGGGCGATATTGAGAAAGCACTCTATGCAGCAATCAAAAGAACTAAGGTTGGTGGAAGGGTTGTAGTAATTACATTCCACAGCGTTGAAGATAGATTGGTAAAAAACATCTTCAATAAAGTCGCAACACCACCAAAAGTTGATCCACGTATTCCTGTTGTAATTGAGGAAGAACCAAACTTTAAATGGATTCATAAGAATAAAAAACCAAGTAAAAAAGAAATTGAAGAAAATAACCGCGCACACAGTGCAATATTACGCGTTATAGAAAGGGTGCATGAAGATGGCGAAAATAATTAAAAAAACAAAAACAAGAAAATTGAATATATTTGGGTATGCAACATTATTACTTACAGTATGTGTTATACTAATTTTTGTTGTGAATATCTTTGTGCACGTAAATACTGCACGTATGGTTCGCGAAATTGAGAAAAACAAAATCGTTGTTGATAGACTTACACAAGAACAAGAAAAACTTGTAAGAGAAGTTAATACGATGGGAGACTACGCTAATATCGTTGAGAAAGCAGAGTCATTCGGTCTACAACACTTTATTGACAACACCTACTTTGTATCCAAAGGTGATTAAAATTGAAAAGAAAACGCAATAAACGCTTATTAATAACATTCACATTGATTCTCACAGTTTTTGCTGTGTTAGTAATCAATGTTTTTGTTGTCTCCGTTAAAGGCTATCATTTCAATTCAAAAACAAATATTAAAGAAACAGTTAAAGATATTCATACTGTCTATGAGCCGATCATTGCTAAAAGAGGGCGGATCTTAGATTTAAAAGGCGACATCCTTGTTGAGGATCATGCAGCCTATACCTTATATGCTTATATCGGTGAAGACCGCTTTGATGGTGATGAACCAGCTTATGTTGTAGATAAAGAAGCAACAGCGGATGTTTTATCAAAAGTTTTAAAGGTAAGTTATGACTATGTTATGGAACAATTAAGCAGTGATTCAAAACAAGTTGAGTTTGGTGTATATGGTAAAGAAATAACCCAAGCACAAAAAGAAGAACTGGATGCCAGTGGTTTACCAGGTTTGGGATATATGCCAGTTTTAGTAAGAGGTTATTACTCCAGTAGTTTGGGTTCAACCCTTATTGGAATGACAAGATTTGACGAAGACTTAAACCGCCAACAAGGTATCATGGGTGTCGAACAATATTATGATGATGTACTCAATGGAAAAAATGGAGTTGAAGTGTATCGACAAGATAGAGATCAATACCGCTTTGATACCATTGATCAACTGTCAGAAGCATCAGAACCTGGTAAAGATATCACACTAACGATTGATAAAGTCATTCAAGCATCGCTTGATAATGCATTAAACAATATCCTTAAACATCCTGGTATCGAAGCTAAAGAAGCTTGGGGTACCGTTGTGGATATAAAAACAGGACGTATTTTAGCACTGTCAGATGCACCATCGTTTAATTTAGAAGATCCAGACACACTGTATCTTAATCGTGCGACTGAATATGCTTATGAACCCGGTTCAACCTTAAAATCATTAACTTATGCCATGGCATTAAATGAAGGTGCAATAAAACCAGATGATTTATATAATGGTAATGCTTATTATATAAAGC
Source organism: uncultured Erysipelothrix sp. (assembly GCA_964410635.1). Taxonomy (GTDB): domain Bacteria; phylum Bacillota_I; class Bacilli_A; order Erysipelotrichales; family Erysipelotrichaceae; genus Erysipelothrix. The sequence continues at coordinate 4,644 of CAYPHX010000008.1, forward strand.
TCAATGCTGATGGTACTGGAACACGCGTTGGATCAGACGATAATTATGATGCGAAGATTCAAAACCCATTTGATCATCAATACGGTAGTATTACGATGAAAGAAGGGTACCAACGATCATCCAACGTTATGATTGCAGAAATTATGGATAAATACCTATACCAATCTGCATTTCAAACATATATGAAAGATCTCGGATTTTTTGCACCTGTAAACTTTGGGAAAATACCTGAAGCAAAAGGACAAGAACTATGGGACTACTACTTAGAGAAAATTACAAACGGATTTGGTCAAGGGTCGACTGTGACAATGTTACAACTCGTCCAGGCGCATACCGCCATATTTGGTGATGGCACCGTTGTGAAACCTTATATCGTAGAGAAAATTACCAACCCTGAAACTGGAGAAGTTGAATATCAAGCAGAAACACAAAAGGGAAAGAAAGTTTTCTCAGATGAAGCAGTACAACTAACGCGCGATGCGATGAGTGATAACGTCGAGAATAAACCCTATGGTATGGGTCGCTTTAAGATGAATGATGTTCATGTTATGGCGAAAAGTGGAACTTCACAAATCGTTGTGGACGGGAAATACTCAAGTAGTGAGTTCTTGTTCTCAGCTATGTTAGGATTTCCTTATGAAGACCCACAATATGCTGTTTACTTTGCTTATAGAACTCATGATTATCACAACAACATCGCTTCGGCAGATGAAATTAAAAATGTAATCAAAACTGTTATCACAAACTACCCAATTGAAACTACGGTTGAGGAAGAAGACCAAACAGTGCATAATATAAATATTGACAACTATGTAAATGCACCAGTATCACACGCAATTGACTCACTTAAAGCAATGGGACACAACCCAGTTGTTATTGGTGATGGCGCAGTAGTTATTGATCAAATACCCCCAAGAAATACACTCGTTTTAAATAATGAGAAAATATTCTTGAAAACAAATTCAAAAAACATTAAAATACCAAACATGAAGGGATGGTCTCAAAAAGAGGTCATCACTTATATGAATTTTATTGGAGTGGAATTCAAAATCAAAGGAAAAGGCTTTGTAGAATCCCAATCACTCACACCAGGGACAGTAATAAGTCCGGAGGTTGCGATTGAAATAGTACTTCAATAAAATGCTAACTAAAGGAGAAATACTATGACATACGGACTGATCGCACTTACAATTACATTCTTACTTGGATTCTTTGCTTATCCATTTTTTATCGAATACTTAAAAAATAATACTGCCCAACAGGAGGTCAGTGAGTATGCATTGGATGAGTTTAAAGAAAAACAAAAGACTGTTACATTTGGTGGTGTTATTTTCGTAATTATGCCAGTACTTGTAACCTTCCTTTTACAAATCACAAAACTTAATACACCATTAATACTCATTATGACAATGTTTGTTGCCTATGGCGCTTTGGGACTAGTTGATGATTATAAAATTATAAAAGAAGGAAAAAATGATGGGATCAGTGCTACAACTAAGTTGGTTGCTCAGTTTGGTTTTGCGGTTATTTTTTACTTTGTATACACAAAAAATGGCGGTTCAACTGAACTAACATTTCCAATTGTAAACTTCAGTATTGATCTAAAATTACTCTATTTACCTTTTGTAGCCTTTATGATGGCAGCTTATTCAAATGCAGTTAACTTAACAGATGGTATGGATGGATTGGCAACTGGAACTTCAATCATTGCTTTTCTACCACTGGCATTCTTTGCATATACACAAAATAACATGTCACTCTTTATCTTTTTGATGGCAGTTATTGGCGCACTTTTCTCATTCTTAATATTTAACTACAATCCCGCTAAAATATTCATGGGAGATGTTGGAAGTTTAGCATTAGGGGCATTGTTTGCACTTGCATCAGTGTATTTAAAGTTAGAAGTTCTATCACTAATTATTGGAGCTGTATTTGTTTATGAAACGGTAACGGTTGTCATCCAACAAGTTTACTTTAGAAAAACAAGAAAACGTATCTTCAAATACACGCCAATTCACTATAGTTATACAATGTCAGGATGGAAGGAAATTAGAGTCGTACATTTCTTTTGGTTATTAGGTCTTATTGCAGCAGTTCTTGGACTGTGGATTGGACTTCTATAATGAGAGCACTAGTTATAGGTGGCGCAAGATCAGGTATGGGTGTCAGCTTACTGTTAAATAAAGAAGGATACGATGTGACGCTTGTCTCTCGAGATCCTTTTGATACGATTGAACTTTTAGAATCTAAAGGGATAAAAGTTGTTTTAGATGATAAAGAAACAGATAAGTATGATGACTTTGAATTGATTGTTAAAAATCCAGGAATACCCAATACACATCCTTTAGTCAAACGTTTTAAACATGTTTATAATGAGATTGAAATCGCAAGTAGATTCAATCCAAAAGGACAATACTACGCAATATCAGGCACAAATGGTAAAACAACGACAACACACTTACTTCATGCAATGTTAATGAAGAAAGACAATCATGCTTTATTAGCAGGTAATATTGGTATCCCTTTAAGTCAAAAAATCTATGAAGAGGGTGATTTAAAGCGAGATGTCGCTTTAGAGATTGCAGCGTTTCAAATAGAAGGAACAGAGAAGTTTTCACCTGTTGTATATGCATTATTAAACTTAACACCCGATCACTTAGATCGTTTTGAAAATGCGGATGCTTACTACAACGCTAAATTGAAACTTGTTGAATCCAGTCAAACATTCATTAGAAATATTGATGATGCGAATATTGTACGTCTTACAAAAAATGTTAAAACAGATGTCTTAAATTTATCACTCAAAGAAAAAGCAGATATTTATATTGATCAAAACACTGCTTACTTTAAAGATCAATTCTTATTTGATATCAATGATTTAAAACTAAAAGCAGAACACAACATCAGTAATGCACTTTTTGCGGCATCTATGGCTTATTTAGCAGGTGTTAGTGTTATGGATATACAATCAGTCTTAAAAGAATTTACAGGCATTGAACATCGCTTAGAGTACGTTGATACAATTAAAGGTGTCGCTTATTATAATGATTCAAAAGGGACTAACCCTGAATCAACGGAAAAAGCATTAACTTCATTTGATCAACCGATACTCTTACTGGCCGGTGGTTATGATGAAAATATTGAATTTGATGTCTTATCTAAATATGCTTCAAAGTGTAAGGAAGTATATTTATTTGGACAAAGTAAATCAAAATTAAAAGAAATCTTTAAAGATGCCCATCTTGTAGAAGATATGGCATCAGCTTTCAAACTGGCCTCTGAAGCTGCAACAGAAGGGGATGTTGTTTTATTATCTCCCGCATGTGCATCTTATGATCAGTTTAAAAACTTTGAAGAGCGTGGGACGATATTTAAATCTTATGTAAAAAATGTAAAACTAGATTAATTTCTAGTTTTTTTTGTACTGTTTAGAGACTCTTTTGTACCTTATAAATTATATATCTTGGTTTTACTTTAATTAGAGCCTAATATTGTTTATAATGTATTAAGAGGTAACTAAATGAATCCAGATAATCAATACATACAAATGTTAATTACAATAAGATTAAAGAAACTACATCGAGAAGGGTTTACTCGTGTTAAATATAAGGATCTAGAAGAGGTCTTTTTTAAATATATTTACCGCCGTAAAGTACCCAACTCCTTAAGCGAGATAAGTGATCGTGTGCTCAATATAAGCGTTGATGAAATTATTCGCTACCTCTCTTTAGACGCTTCAGTTAGAAGTAAAGAGATGGCACTATCAGAATTACTAAGTGGGGATTAATATGACGCAAAATAAAGTGTTTAAAGAGAATGCAAAAATGTTTGCTTTACCAATGTTGGTAATTGTTGTTTTCTTTTCGCTTCTTTTTAGTTTTGAAAGTTTAGAATTGGGCCAAGGTTTGGGCCGTGAAGTTAATTTCTTAACCAATGATGTGCGTGAAGAAACAAATCTTACAAACTACAAATCAGAACTGCGTGATCTTAAAATTGAACTCAATGTATTTGAGGTTGATCAAGACCGCTTAATGCTTAAATTTATTGGAGTGGATGATGTAGAAGCTTTTGAAAGACAGCTCTTACGTGCCATTCCTACTTTAGAAATATATGAAACAGGAACCTTCAATTCCATATCAAATGTTAATAATACATCAAAAACACTACAAAGTTATATTGTAGTTTTTCTCTTTGCTTTTGTGACCATGTGGACTTACCGTTTTCGCTTATGGGGACTTTATTTCTCAATCATCAGTGCGACAATGAGTTTGTCAGGTCTTTTCATCTTAAATTCATTAGGTTATATCTTTAACTTTAATTTGTGGTTTACATTCTTAATGGTCCTTTCATCACTGGTAATCTTAAAGAGTTGGACGATTAATAATTTAAACAAAGAATTTGATATTGATAAGATAGTCAAAAATCATAGTTTTTATGGTCTTGTACTTTCAGTAACATCCATATTCTTACTGATATTTGATCGTGTCTATTTTGATCAAGCTGTTTACATTGGTTTGATTGCGCTCTATATTTTAGTAGAAGTTTTATTATTAAATTACGTATTACCGTTAATTAAGGAAAAGTGCGATAAAGAAGCACGCTTTAAATCATTCTTTGAAAAACGCGGCAGCATTAAGGTGCCAGATATTGTCGACTCACGTTTAATGGTCATCATACTTTCTGTATTAATGATTGTGGTTGCTGTATTAAGTGTGATGGATCCTACACAAGAAGAAAAACATTACCGTGATTTTTCAAAAGAGAATTATTTAATTGTCGATAACAGTGATGCCAGTAGTTTTCTTGAAGTGCAGGCAAGCTTAGGGCGTTATGATTTAAGTCAAAATCTACTTGAATATAAAATATCTGAAGAAAAGAAAACTTGGTATGTCTTTGATGAGTTCTCTACTTGGCAAGATTTAATTCAAGCAAAAAGCGCGATTGAAGAGAAACTGGATACTAAAGTATCCGTAATACAACGTAAAAACTTTAACTTTACATACGATAATAAAATTCATATTGCACTTTTCGCAGTATTTACTGCCTTAGTATTTGTTTTACACTATGTCTTAAATGGATCAAAAACAGCGATATACTTTATCGTGTTATCGATGATGCAGTACTTGTTTGTCTTACTATTCTTACAGATATTTAGAGTTCACTTTTCACTTAAGTTTAATGTGCTACAAGCACTGGTACCTTTATTTGTGAGTGGCACACTTCTGTATATTGAGGATATTAAATTAGAAGACATTAGAATTAGTAGTCTCTTAGGATTTGTTACAACGATCATTGCGTTTCTAATTCTACCGATTGTCCTTTTAATCCCTGATCCCAATTTGGATCACTACTATATGATCTCACTCATATTAGTATTTGCACTGTCTTTTATAGCCAGTATCTTTATTTTCTATTACAACCGTTACTATACGGAATCCAAAAAGAAAGGTGATATATAATGAAAGCTCTCAGTACATTAACAAATGATACACGCTTAGCATCCCAATCAGATTTTGTTCAAAAGGTATTATCACTGCAAAATTTAACGGACACACAAGTCAATGAGTTAGAATATGCTCAAAATATTCAAATTAAACATGAATCCATTACGGCAGTATCTAACTTTTTAAAAACCGCAAAAAAACTGATGATATGTGGAGATTATGATGCGGATGGTGTATCCAGTACAGCCATCGCCTATATGCTCGCAAGTAAATTGGGTGTTTCACAAATTGGATATTATATTCCCAACCGTTTTACAGAAGGTTATGGGGTATCGATGCATACCGTTAAGTTAGCCTATGAAAAAGGTTATACTGACTTATTAATTGTTGATACTGGCGTTAAGGCACATGAAGCCGTTACTTATGCACTCAGCTTAAAGATGAATGTAGCGATAGTAGATCATCACTTAATTGAAGGCGCACTTCCAAATTGTACAGTATTACATCCAGACTTCCTGGGTGAATATGGAAGTACCATGTGTGCCAGTGGGTTGATGTTTCTTGTGGCAGAAGAATTGAATCTTCTAGATCCTAAAATCACGGCTTATGCTGCTTTAGGAACCGTTGCGGATATTATGCCTATGTGGCACAAAAACCGTGAGATTGTAAGACGCGGGCTAGAAGCTTTAAATACACATAAGATTTTAAATCTTGATGTCTTGTGGAATCGATACGGTAATACAGCGTATGAATCAAAAACATTGGGCTTTCAGGTGATACCCAAAATTAATACGATAGGGCGTATGGCAGATCGCGTTAATATGAATACGATGGTCCGTTATTTATTATCAAATGATGCTGATGAAATTAGAACCTATGCCTCACAAGTACTAGAAATCAATAATCAAAGAAAAGCAGTCAGTCAAAGTACTTATGAACAAGCAAAATTGCTTCAAACTGATGCTGCAATGCAAATTATCAGTGATGCGAATTTTCATGAAGGGATATTGGGTATTGTTGCCAATCAGATCATGAATGAAACAAATAAGCCAACCTTAATCTTAAAAGAGAAAGATGATATGTATAAAGGGAGTGCCAGATCATCAACTGTTTCACTTCAAGAACTCTTCTCAAAACTGGATCCTGATTATTTCTTAGGCTTTGGTGGTCATGCATTTGCTTTTGGCTTAAGTGTTAAAAAAGATATGTATGAAGATTTTTGTATTGATGTACAAAAGATTGTCCAAGGCTTAGATGAAATAGTCGATGATAAAACTGTTATTTATTGTGATGTACCCATACGTCCACAAATGATGCAAGAACTTAAAGCACTTGATCCCTTTGGACCTGGCTTTGAAATGCCAAGTTTTAAAGTGGATGGCTTTGTGATTAAAGATGTTCAAATGTTAGGAACTTATGGCTTTAAATTAATTTTTGATGACTTTTGGTTAAAGGATGCCGTTGTCTTTAATAACAGTTTAGATCCCGAAATACTAAAAAATGTAAAAGATATGACAGGAACATTTGATGTTCATCCAAGATTTGGCTTATCTTTCAGTATTGAAGACTTTAGTATATAATATAAAAAGAGGTGACTTTATGAAGAAGTACTTTAAAAATATTCTTATTATTGCACTTGTCGCAACAACACTGTTTCCAGCAGCTTCTGCTGTAGATGAAACAGAGCCAGATGATAATGTAATTGTTTTAAAAAATGAAAAGCCAGTTCACAACTTAAAAATTCATGATACTGAGATTGTTCAGTATATGATTGATTTAGAAGAGGGTATGGTTTTGGGTGAGGATTATAAAGTTGCGGTCCATGCTGCACCTGAAGGCATTGTTGAAGTTGTTGATGAACCTAACCAGTTGACTGTTATAGCCAAAAAAGTGGGTAATGCGAAAGTTACCATCATGGTAAAAATCACTGGTGAAAATGTCAGTTATACAAAAGAACTTAATTTTTCAGTAACACAAGAAAAAGCGACCCTAAAATTTAATCAAACATCACATGAACTTGTACGCGGTACAGAGTTTACGGTGGACTTTGAAGTTGATCCAAAAACAACAGACCTATCCCGTATTGTATGGGAATCCAGTGAGCCAGCTGTAGCTACTGTTGTTAATGGGGTTGTGAGTGGTAAAAAGATTGGTAAAACAACCATCATGGCTACTTTAGATGGTACTGCAAAGACCATGGAAGTTGAAGTTATTGCCCCACTAGAGCGCTTAGAGTTTAATGCCAGTTTATTATCAGTTAATTTGAATGCTACTGAAAATATACCGGATCTTATTTATGTACCCTATGATACGACAGTCAATCGAAAAGCAAATTATAAGATTGAAGATGAAACGATTGCTGTTATTGAAGATGGTGCGATTAGAGGATTAAAAACAGGTGAAACTACCTTAACAGCTACAATTGGCGATATTACAGCAGAGCTTGTGGTGAAGGTATCTGAAGCCAGTATTATTGGTAATGCCCACACACTACTATTAGCCGTAGTAAATCAAAGTGATGAGGGAATGAATCTTGAGGTTCGTGATTTTAAGGGTTTAGAGAAAGATATCTTTGAGCTGTTCTTACCAACAGATGAAATATTAAGCTATATGGAGAATCGTGAGTATACAAGAATCTACGTCAAACTAGATGATGAATTACTTAAGAATAATCTCAATAATATGGAAAGAATGAATCTGGATAAAGAGATACTCTTACAACTGGGCGCACAAAAATTAGAAATATATTTTGTGAACAGTAAAGATGAAGTGCAGTTTGTAACTTATTTTGATGAGAGAATCAAACAGGACTTTAACCTAAGTTTTAAATTAGAGAAAATTCCAGTTGAAGATCCACTCTATCCAAAGATCAATAACAAACACTCTTTCCGTCTGAGTTTTGTTGAAGAAGAATTAACGGGAATTCGTTTTGGAATTGTGGGAAGTCTTTTAGAAACACACAGTGAACAAATTTATTTCCACTATCGCGCTATTGATCAATTTATCAGTGAGGTGGAGACACAGGTAAAAACAGGTGAAGATGGTTTACTAACACTAAATATTAAAGATCAGATTAATATAATCAGTCTAACACCCATCTCAATCTCAAACTATAATTGGATTATAATTGGTTTAAGTTTGATCGTCGTTGCGATTCTTGCTTCGATTGTTTATAAAAATCGTGAACGATTACATTTTAAAAAATAAGTGTGCTATAATTGAAAAGTATTTGGAGGAATAAAATGGATTTAAAAAAATATATTGCAAGCATTCCTGATTTCCCAACTGAAGGTGTTATGTTTAGAGATATTACACCATTGATGGCAGATGGAAAAGCATTTAAAGAAGCAACAAACTTACTTTTAGCATATGCTAAAAAAGTCGGTGCGGATGTTATTGTAGGACCTGAATCTAGAGGGTTTATCTTCGGATGTCCTGTAGCTACGGAATTAGAAGTAGGTTTTGTACCCGTTAGAAAACCAGGAAAACTACCCCGTGAAACAGTATCTTATAAATACGATTTAGAATACGGTTCAAATGAACTACACATGCATAAGGATGCAATTAAACCAGGACAAAAAGTATTAGTCATTGATGACTTACTAGCAACAGGTGGAACAATTGAAGCTACAGTATCTTTAGTAAAAGATATGGGTGCAGATGTTGTTGGATGTGCCTTTCTAATTGAATTGGTCGACTTAAAAGGTAGAGATCGCTTAAACGATATCGATGTCTATACAATACTTAAATACTAACGAAGTTTAAAAACTTCGTTTTTTATCAAAATTTAGGTATAATTAACTTAATGAAGGAGGTGAGCATATGCCCAAAGAAATGATTGGCGACATTAGTTTAGATATGATTTTAAATGAGGCTAAAACTTACATCAGAGATGAAGAGAATTTAGCGCTTATTGAGAAAGCATTTTACTATGCCCAAGAAAAACATGAAGGTCAATACCGTAAATCAGGTGAACCTTATTTAGTCCACGTCATGCATGTTGCGCATATCCTTGCCAAATTAAGCATGTCACCTGTGACCATTGCTGCAGGTTTCTTACATGATGTAATAGAAGATTGTGGTGTTACAGTTGAAGACTTAACACAAGACTTTAATGAAGACATCGCGAAAATTGTAGAATCAGTCACTAAGATTGGTAACATTGAGTTTGTAGATGAGAAAGAATACTTAGCTGCAAACCACCGTAAAATCTTTATTGCGATGGCCAATGACATCCGTGTTATTTTTGTTAAGCTTGTTGACAGAGTTCACAATATGCGAACACTACAGTTTCAACCTCCAGAAAAACAAAAGAAAATATCAACTGAAACTTTAGAAGTATATGCACCGATTGCCCATAGGCTCGGGATTGCGCAAATTAAAAATGAACTTGAAGATTTAAGTTTCCAATACTTACATCCAGACAAGTACTATGAAATTGCACGACTTGTAGAAATGCGTAAAGTAGAACGGGATGCTCAAGTAACACAAATGATTACACAAATGTCGAAGATGTTGATTGATAATAAAATTAAATTCAATATTTTCGGAAGATCAAAACACTTGTACAGTATTTATAAAAAAATGACAACGAAGAACAAACGCTTCGATGAAATATTAGATTTACTTGCGATTCGTATTATTACAGAAACAGAATTAAACTGTTATGAAACATTGGGTTATATCCATGCATCATACAGACCCATTCCAGGTAGACTAAAAGACTATATCGCTATGCCAAAGATGAACATGTACCAATCACTCCATACTACAATCGTAGGAGAAGAGGGTAGCATCTTTGAAATTCAAATCAGAACTTATGAGATGGATGATATTGCGGAGCGCGGGCTTGCAGCTCACTGGAAATATAAAGAAGGTAATACGAATATGCCAGGTAAAGGGCGAAAAGAGATTGAAGATCGCCTTGCATGGTTTAAAGACTTTAATATGATGACAGATGATGTTGATGAAGATGCACTCAAATATATGGATGTACTTCAAAAAGATATCTTCGATGCAAATATCTATGTTATGACACCAAAAGGTAGGGTAATTGATCTGCCAAACGGAGCAACACCGATAGACTTTGCATACCGTGTTCATACAGAGGTCGGACATCAAACAGTTGGTGCAACTGTAAACAACACCTTAGTCCCTTTAAACACAGCTTTAAAGACGGGTGATGTTGTGCGTTTACGAACAAATAAACAATCCGGTCCATCAGAAGACTGGTTAAAAGTAGTTAAAACAAGTCATGCTCGAAATAAGATTCGTCAATACTTACAAAGAGAAATACAAGAAGAACGTTCTACCTTAATTGAAAAAGGGGAACAAATGTTCAAGGAAGAAGCGAAAAAGCGTAACTTAGAAGACAAGTCACTGAAAAAACTGGAGTCTCTTTTAAACGGGTTCTCAGTGAATTCAGTTGATGATCTAATGTATGCAATCGCCACAAAAGCATTAAGTCTTCAAGCAGTATTTGAGCGATTAAATGTTCAAAAACCAATGGACGAACATCAAAAATTTGAAAAATTACTCACACAAAAAAGACCGGCTAGAAAAGCTACAGGGAATCAAGGTGTCCACATTGCAGGGATTGATTCTATGATGGTTTCGATGTCTAAATGTTGTTCGCCCGTTTATGGTGATGATATTGTGGGTTATGTATCTAAAGGACAAGGAATTAAAGTTCATAGAAAAGATTGTCCCAATGTAAAAAATGAAGCATCACGCTTAATTGATGTGTCTTGGGAAGAAGAATTTGAGCATGGAGATTATGAGACAGTACTCACAATTCTATCTTCAGATAGAAGTTTCTTACTGACAGATCTTGTAACAACAGCTTCACAACTTCGCGTTCCGCTTAATGCTGTTAACTCAGTGGTAGAGGAAGATAAGATTCACGTTACAACAACATTACGTGTCTTAGTTAAAGATGCACAACACTTAAGAAACTTAATTGCTAACTTAAGAAAAGTTGATTCTGTAATCCGTGTTGAAAGAATGATTCTGTAATCTTGATGTAATCTGTAGATTATGGTATATTATGAGTATAAAAATTTGAAGAGGCTGAATGAACTTAGAATCATTGTCAAAGAGACTTACCATTTTGGTGAAAGGTAAGCATTGAGACTGAGTGTGACACAGCGGAGAAGTTCTTTTGAAACAAAGTAGAAAGAATCGTACATCTGCGTTAAAGATCGAGTATAAAATAAAGGTGGTACCACGCTTCTTGCGTCCTTGGGCCATCTTTCTTTTTGTTTTACGAAGGAAGGATATTGATACTATGTCAAACTTAAGAGCACCCCGCGGAACAGCGGATGTCTTTGGCGAAAATATGAGAATCTGGAAAAAAATTGAAGAAATAGCCAGACAAACATGCGAACTATATAATATTACGGAAATGAAAACCCCCATATTTGAGCACACAGAGGTCTTTGATCGTGGCAATGATGCCAGTGATGTTGTTAATAAAGAAATGTATACATTTAAAGATCGTGGAGACAGATCACTCACATTAAAACCAGAAGGTACAGCAGGTGTTGTTAGAGCCTTTGTCGAACACAAACTCTATGCACAAGGTGGCGGTTTACAGAAATACTTTTATATCTCACCAAACTTTAGGTATGAAAGACCCCAAAAAGGACGTATGCGTATGCATACACAATTTGGTGTAGAATATTTCGGTAAAGCCAATCCCTATAGTGATGTTGAAGCAATTCTAGTGGGACTAAGAGTCCTGGATCAATTGGGACTCAAACAATATAAACTTGTTATTAATACTTTGGGAGATAAAGCATCACAAAAAGCTTACAGAGAAGAGCTTGTAAAACACTTTGAACCATTTATTGATGATATGGGTGAAGACAACAAACGTCGATTTAAGCAAAACCCACTTCGTATCCTAGATGATAAATTTTATCAAAATCATGAAGCACTACTCACCGCACCAACAAACAAAGCATCACTCAATGACACTTCAAAAACATACTTTGATGAAGTGATCAGTATTTTAGATGCTGAAGGTATTAACTATGAGATTGATCCAAAACTTGTACGTGGATTGGATTATTACCACCATACTGTATTTGAAGTAATATCAACAGATCCTAAAGCAGGTGCTCAAAGCACCATCTTTGCTGGGGGAAGATATGATCACTTAGTTGAATACTATGGTGGACCAGAAACCTCAGCTATCGGCTTTGGAATGGGAATTGAGCGTATTATGGTTTATCTTGAAACAGCTGGAATTGATGTGACAGATAAAGCGTCCATTGATGTATATGGTATGCCACTTGATAAAGATGCAAAACAACTTGTATTTAAAGCGGCACATCAATTACGTGAAGCAGGATACTCATTTGAAGCAGATTATGAAGGACGCAGTATGCGTGCACAGTTTAAGATGGTTGATCGAACCAATGCGAAGGTAGCCTTACTTGTAGGTGAAAATGAAGTTAAGGAAAATAAAGTAACACTTAAAGACATTGAAACACAAACACAAGTTACAGTAGCACTGGATGAAGTTGTAAATAAAGTTAAAGAATTTATAGGAGAAAAATAATGAACAGAACATATTATAATGGCGATATTAGAGAAGCAAATATTGGTGAAACAATAGAACTACTGGGATGGGTATCTAAAAGACGTAACTTTGGATCCATTGTCTTTATCGATTTACGCGATAGAACAGGGATTGTCCAACTTGTTGTGAATGCTGAGACATTACCAGAAATTGAAAAGATTAGAAGCGAATACGTCTTATCAGTTAAAGGATTGGTACGTGAGCGCCAAGACAAAAACCCAAACTTAAAAACAGGGGATATTGAGATTGAAGTTACAGAGTTTTCAGTCATTAATAAAGCAGCTCAAACACCGATGATTATTGCGGATGAAACAGACGCTTTAGAAGATACAAGATTAAAATACCGTTACTTAGACTTAAGACGTCCAGTAATGCAAAACAACTTAATGACACGTGCGAAGATTACTTCTAACATGCGTCGTACACTTGAAGACATGGGTTTTATTGATATTGAAACACCGATGCTAACAAAATCAACACCAGAAGGAGCAAGAGAGTATCTTGTGCCATCACGTGTACACCCAGGAGACTTCTATGCTCTGGCACAATCACCACAAATCTTCAAACAACTCTTAATGATCGCTGGTTTAGAACGTTACTACCAAATCGCAAGATGTTTTAGAGATGAGGATCTACGTGCTGATAGACAATTAGACTTTACACAAGTGGATATTGAAGCAAGTTTCTTATCACAAGACCAATTTATGGAAATTGTTGAAGCAGTTGCTACAAACGTTATGGTTGATGTATTAAACGAACCGGCACCAGAGTTTCCAAGAATTGATTTCAACGATGCAGTAAACAACTACGGTAGTGATAAACCAGACTTACGTTTTGAATTGTTAGTTCAAGACTTTAATGAAATCTTTAAAAACAGTGAGTTCAAAGTATTCTCAAATACAATTGAAACAGGTGGAAGCTTAAAGGGACTTGTTCTTACAGGAAACCATGCCGATACACTCACAAGAAAAGTTCAAGATAAATATACAGATTTAGTTAAGAAAAATGGCTTAATGGGTCTTGTGATTCTTAAAGTAGAAAATAATGCACTGAGTGGATCAGCCGCAAAATTCATTACAGAAGATGAAACAAAAGCATTAATCGAAACACATAACTTAGTTGATGGCGATGTATTATTCATTGGATCAGGCGCTTGGGAAAAGACATCCATGGCAATTGGTGCATTACGACTACAACTTGGTAAAGACTTCGACTTAATTGATGAGAAGAGCTTCAAATATGCTTGGGTAGTAAACTTCCCAATGTTTGAAATGGATGAAGAAGATAACCTAGTGGCACGTCACCACCCATTCACATCACCTAAAGAAGAAGACATCGCAATCCTGGATTCAAATCCACTGGATGTTACTGCGAATGCTTATGACCTAGTATTAAATGGTTATGAGATTGCAGGAGGATCAATGAGAATTCATGATCAAGACTTACAAGCTAAAATGTTCAGTATGATTGGCTTTACAGATGAGCAAATCGAATCACGTTTTGGATTCTTTGTGGATGCATTTAAATACGGTACACCACCACATGGCGGTATTGCATTTGGTTTAGACCGCTTTGCAATGGCACTAACACACTCAAACTCAATTAGAGATGTTATTGCATTCCCTAAAAATGCCTCAGCACGTTGCCCACTAACCAATGCTCCAGCAAAAGGAACAGAAAAGCAACTTGAAGACTTACACTTAATCATTGATTACCCTGAAAAAAATTAATATATAAAGGCTGAGATATCTCAGCCTTTATTTTGAAATAAACTTCCTAATTAAAGCTATTTTACTTATTCAAAGGGGACATTTTTAAGGATTTTGTACTTAGTCGATAATTAAATACTGCTTGTTATAATATAGTTAGAAAATAGTTTTGTAAATGCAAACAACTTTTTTGATACTCATGGCAAGATTAGTTCTGATGATCATTATATTGAGATTCAAGTCGTAGTGATGGTTGATATTAACTGTTTGGAAAGTCCTTATAAAGGCACATGGAACTATATATAAGTTTAATGTTGAAAATTATTTTGGTTGACAAGGTAGGCACTATGCATCAGGTAGTGAAAGTCCACTCATGATGGAACTTTCGCTTCATTTTGGTGAAGGAAGTAGAAATACTGATAGATCTGAAATTAATGATTTAAGTAAAATTGTTGCGAAATCTTCAACCTCGCTTTTTGATAGGTCGAATGAATGCTTGCATGTAAGCATTTATTACTAGAAACAAGGGCCATTACAACATACGATACCGACCTTATTCGAATGGATGATCTAAAGATTGATCCTAATCATGGCTTTGCTTTTGGAGATAGTAAAAGTGATATTGAAAATGCTAACACTTATCAAACCTGGTATCGCAATGGGTATTGCTGAAGAACATATCAAAGTAGTTACACAAATGTTACAGATATTGTTGAAAATGAGGCGATTTCAGAAGCTATTTATAAATACTTTAAGATCTAATTTTAATAAAGTTTGTTAAAAGTGTTGACAAGACTTTGAATTTGGTGCATACTTAGGACAAATGAAAGAAGCATTGAAAAGAAAAGTAGGTTTATGAAAACTTTACAGAGAGCTTACATTAGGTGGAAGTAAGCAAGTTAATCTTTACTGAATATGGTCTTGGAGCTAATTGACTGAACTGGATTTCCTTTAGGTCAATTCGGGTTTGCCCGTTATAGCAACAGAGTTTGACAGAACTCGTAGAGGTATTAATCGTGAGGTTAATGCGAATTAAGGTGGTAACATGAGCACGCTCATCCTTATGGATGGCGTGCTTTTTATATGTTTGACACAAAGGAGGATTTAAAAATGAAAAAATTAATTGTGTTAGTTATTGCTGGATTGTTACTCGTAGGGTGTGGAAGTAAACCACAAGAAAAAGAATTAGAAAAAATTACAATTGGTGGAACTGCATTACCACATGCTGATTTTTTAAACCAATTAAAAGAACCATTAAAAGAACAAGGTTATGAGTTAGTAGTTAAAGAATTTGATGATTATGTATTACCAAATACATCACTCGAATCAGGTGAACTTGATGCAAACTTCTTCCAACATACACCATATCTACTAGAGTTTAATGAATCACATGGTACAGATTTATCCGTACTTCTAAAAGTTCATTATGAACCAATCGCAATCTATGGTGGATTAAAAACAGATTTAGAAAGTGTTAAAGAAGGGGATGTGGTATTGGTACCAGATGATCCAACAAACTTATCACGTTCATTAAAACTATTAGCACAACTTGACTGGATTACTTTAGAAGATGTTGAAATTGCAGAACTAAATTCAATCACAGAAAACAAAGCGGGTGTTGAAATTAAACTGGTATCAGCAGAAAACGTTGCTAAACAATTAGACAGTGCAGAATACGGTGTTATTAACGCTAACTTTGCTTTAGTTGGTGGTGTAACTGAAAAAGGAATTAAGCAAGAAGTTCTAGATGATGAAGTTATTGCGAATTCAATTAACGTTGTTGCTGTAAGAACAGGCGAAGAAGATTCAGAGAAATCTAAAGCCATCGTCGCAGCATTCAATGATCCAAAAGTTCAAGCATACGTTAAAGATACATACTTCCCTGCAGTTATCTCTGTATTAGGTGAGTAATCTTAAACTGGCAACTCTTAGCGATCTTGATGAGATTGAATCAATCATAGAAGCAGCAAAATTACTTTTGAAAGAAGATGGTTTAACACAGTGGCAAAGTGGCAGTCCTACAGTTGATATGTTAAAACAAGATATCATTAACCACACAAGTTATGTTTATCTTCATGAAGGGTATATTGCAGGTGTTATTAATATTCAAACAGAGCCTGATGTTAACTACCTAAAAATAGAAGGTCAGTGGCAACAAGATAATGAGGCTTATATCACACTGCATAGAATTGCAACACATGCTTTATATCGTAATGAGAGTATTGCACAAAAAATGATTCTATCAGCAATTGAAGTTGCTAAAGAAAAAGGAATTTTACAATTACGAGTTGATACACATCGGGACAATTACCGAATGATTTATCTGGTTCAAAAACTAGGGTTTGAATTTGCAGGAGTCGTAGATGTAAATGATCCTATAGATTCAAAAAGAAATGCCTATCAATATTTTATTAAGCCTTCGTAAAACAAGGCTTTTTCTTTGTTTATGCCTAATTAGTAGAGGTGATAACAATGAAAATAAAAGAAATACCAAAAGAACTAAGACCAAGAGAAAAGGCAATGCTCAATGGTTTGGATACATTAAGTGATCGCGAACTTTTAGCAATATTTATCAGACAAGGCTCAAGGAAGTATTCTGCACTTCAAGTTGCTGATGAAGTATTAAAAGCAGCTAAAACATTATCAGGCTTAAATCATATGGATAGTGATACTTTATGTACGATTCATGGCATCAGCCATATTAAAGCCATTGAATTAATGGCCCTTGTTGAAGTGAGTAAAAGAATGGTAAAGCCAAAGCTGAATGAAGTTGTACAGATTGATAAGCCGCATACCCTAGTATCATGGCTTAATCTTGAAGTGGGCTATGAGCAGCAGGAATACTTTATTGCGATATATTTAGATAAACAGAATCGTTTGATCTCACATTCAATTTTGTTTAAAGGGACACTGGACAGGTCTGTTGTCCATCCACGTGAAATCTTTAAGGAAGCGGTGAAGCGTTCTGCTTCTCGTATCATTTTGGCCCATAACCATCCCAGTGGTAGTTTGGAGCCCAGTGAAGCGGATTTAAAGACAACTGAAGTCTTAATTGATGCAGGACATATGATGGGAGTTTTCATCTTAGACCATCTTATTGTCTCAGAAGGCTCCTATATTTCAATTCGAGAGACTATGCCTCACATATTTCTGATAGATTCGTGAATTTCATTTCAATTTTTGCGTTTTATTTAGTATAATAGTAAAGGTGATACGAATGAGAGAAAGAAAACCGTTTAGAAGATTTTTAATGATGATGATTGTCATCTTAGTTTTTTCTTTAGTGAGTTTAAATATCGTAAAGAATTTTACAATTTATGATAAATCTGAAAAGAAAGTTTTTGGTTTTTTCTCTATGATTCGTTATTCTTTAATTGATTATCCAGTAGAAACATTTTCTAATTTTACAAAAGACTATGCAAGTTTTTGGGAGCAAAGACATGTCAATGATTTACTCAAGAAAGAGTTAGAAGATGCCGCAGATTGGCAAATTAAAGAAAAAGAATACTTACAAGAGATTGAAAGCTTAAAAGCATTGAATGAACTGGAAACAGTTTATTCAGATATGGACTTTATTGCAGGACGTGTACTCAATCGATCCTTTGATTCATGGAATAAAGTATTAACAATAAATATTGGAACAAATCATAATGTAGCTGAAGGTGATGCTGTTGTTGCAGCAAATGGATTAATTGGTAAAGTTGTTGGGGTCAGTAAAGACAGTGCTACTGTTTCTTTATTAACATCAAACAGTGAGTTTACAAAAGTATCTGTTGCAATTCAAACAAAAGACGCACGAGTCAATGGTATTATTCACAGTTATGATGCCGAAGAAAATTTATTTAATATTCAACTGATGAAGAGTGAAAAATCCATTGAAATCGGACAGAAGATTGTAACATCGGGTCTGGGTGGTAATTTCCCTAAAGGATTATATATTGGCGAAATTAAGAATATTGAAACCGTTGCAACAGGGACTGGTTTAGAAATCTATGCAAAATCAGAAGTTAACTTTCAAGGTATTGATTATGTTAAGGTTGTGAAGAGTCGATGAGATATAAATATGCAGTCAACACTTTGAGTTTTGTCTTCGTGTTTTTTCTTGATTTCATAGTACAATCAATATTTAACTTATCGATGTCAACAAGACTTTTATTTGTCAGTCAGATGCATTTCATCTTACTGGTTCTTTATGCTAGAGAAGATAGTCGCGATGATATTGTGTTGAAGGTTGTGCTTGTTGCATTCTTTATGGATTTAATTCAATATAAGAGTTTTCCTGTTTATTATATTTCTTATGGTTTAGCGATTATGTTGATACGCTTTTGGCACAGACATATTTCTGATTCGTATATGGAATTTGTTTTATTAACAGGGGTTGCTTTATTTGTTAAAGAAATATTGTTATTTATGAGTTTGAGAATTATGAACGAAACAACAGTTGGACTGACAAGCTTCATTGTAAGCAGAAGTTTATGGGTTGTGTTGGGTAATCTGCTCTTATTCTATATACCTTATAAAGTATATAGAGTCGCAAATAAGTCACTTAAAGATTATTCAAGTCGTAATTATCGTTAATATGAGGTTAAATGTATTAAGGTGAGGGTTTATGAAAAAAACAGGAATAAGTTTATTAATTATCGCAATGATGACTTTTAGTTTAAGTGGTTGTGTGCGTAAGAGTTTGGATGTTGTTGTAACAAACTATCCCTTGCAATTTCTAGTTGAAAGTATTGCAAAGGATCGTGTGAATGTAACACGTCTTGATGAAGGTACTGTTGCACAACGTGCAGTGATGAAAGAAGACTATGAAGATATCTTGAAATCTGCAGATGTTCTCTTTTATATTAATGAAGCGCAACCTTACTTTGAATTATATGAAGAAGAGATAAAAGATTCTAAAGCCGAGAAAGTGGACTTATCATACTATTCAAAATTATATGATTTCAAGCGATACCAGAACGTTATCGTAAGTGATGCAATTCAAACATTTGAAGGCCCTTACTATGAGACTTCACTACTTGAGAATGCAGATCTATATAACTCAGATCCAATTTTATGGATCGATCCAATTGCCATGACATCCATGGGACGCTCAATCTTGGATTATCTTGTTGCGGAGTACCCGGACCAAAAGTCTTTCTATATAGAAAACTTTGAGAATCTTGAGATTGAAATGGTTCGACTCTATGCAGATTATCAAAAACTGCGTGATGTGAATGAAATTATTTCTTTTGTTTCTTTAACACCAAGCTTTGGTAACTGGCAAAAGAGTTATGGAATTAATGTGTATCCTTTATCACTTTCTAAGTACGGTGTACTTCCAGATAAACAACTTTTAGATGTTTATCGAGAAAAAATCCAAAACGATAGTGTACAGTATATTGCTTTTGAAAGTAATTTACCTGAAGACTATGTAAGTCTATTTAATCAAATCAAAACAGAACTTGACTTGACACAAATTAATTTACATAACCTGTATACATTAAGTGAAGAAGATAAAGAAAATAATGAAAATTATATTACATTAATGTATCGCAATTTAGAAACACTCCTAGCACTCAGTGCACCTGTTGAAGGTAATGAGGAGTAAGCATTTAAAAGGTACCCTTAAGCAGATTAATTGTTTGAGGGTTTTCCTATAATAGAAGGAGAAGTTTAATGAGGAAAATATTATTAATAGATGGAAATTCAATGCTCTTTAGAGCATACTACGGAACAATGCAACGCGGTTATATGCGTTCTAGCTCAGGGGTGCCAACAAATGCTGTTTATGGTTTCTCAACCATGTTCGCAAAAGCACTTGAGGTCTTTGATCCAACACACGTTTTAATTGCCTTTGATACAGGTGATAAAACATTCAGACATGAAATGTATACAGAATACAAAGGGACAAGAAAGCAAATAGATGAGGAGCTAATTTCTCAATTTGCACTTGTAAGAGAGCTTATTGACGCCTTACCCATTCACCGTTACGAACTATCAGGCTATGAGGCTGATGATATTATCGGAACACTCACCACAATGTACCCCAATGATCAAGTAGACGTTCTTACAAGTGATCGTGACTTACTGCAAGTTATTGATGATAATGTCGATGTCTTATTGATGCGTAAAGGTTTAACGGATATTCACCGTATGACAAAAGATGTCTTAATGGAAGAACAAGGGATTACACCATCTCAAGTTGTTGATATGAAAGCATTGATGGGAGATGCATCTGATAATATTCCAGGTGTACCATCTGTTGGAGAAAAAACAGCTAAGAAATTGATTGACCAATATGGTGATTTAGATACGGTATATGAAAATGCAGATAGTGTTAAAGGTAAGATGGGTGAAAACCTAAGAACCTTTAAAGATCAAGCATACTTATCTTATGATCTTGCGAAGATTCATTTAGAAGTTCCACTTGATTTAAATATTGATGACTTCAAGTTAGAACTTGATGTTGAAATGTCCAATGCCTTCTATAGAAAATATGATATGAACTCACTTGTTGTAGAAGTTGCATCTGAAGTCAGTGAGGAATCAATTGAGTTTGTTGATTTTGATGCAACATGGGTTGGTAATGATATTGCGATTCAGTTAGATCTTAAAAAAGATAAAACCTTTGATCGTATATTTGTGAGTGACGGTGTTCGTAATGCGGTCTTAAACGTGTCAGACATGATCCTAAATCCTGCTTTTATCGATACACTGAATAAGAGTAAAGTTCTAGTCTCAGAAGCAAAACCACTTTATAGATTTATATTAGATAATAACTTAGACTTAAAAGATA
Source organism: uncultured Erysipelothrix sp. (assembly GCA_964410635.1). Lineage (GTDB taxonomy): Bacteria > Bacillota_I > Bacilli_A > Erysipelotrichales > Erysipelotrichaceae > Erysipelothrix. The sequence goes on from CAYPHX010000008.1 coordinate 26,163, forward strand.
AATTATTTGATGATTTAACTGTATTATCATTCATCATTGATGGTTCAAATACATTTGATAAAGTCAGAGATGCCTTCAACTTATGGTTCCATGATTATGAAGAAGAGGGCCAAATGGCACTATTAAATAAGAAACTCTTTGATACATGGGATAAGCAAGTTAAAAAGGCGAAAAATGATGAAGTGTACTCTGTTTATACAGATATTGAGAAACCACTTATCAAAGTACTTTCAAAACTAGAGTATCAGGGATTCTCAGTTGATAAAAAGAGACTGAATGAGATTGCTGAACAAAAGAAACTTGAAATTGATGGCTTAACAGAAAAAATCTATGAGCTATGTGGTGTTGAATTTAATATTAATTCACCAAAACAATTATCAGAGGTACTCTTTGATACACTTGAACTACCACAAATCAAGAAACGTTCTACTGCAGTAGATGTCTTAGAAAGATTACAAGATAAGCATCCAGCGATCTCTTATATTCTAGAATATCGTTCTGCACAAAAACTTTACAGTACATATGCTGTAGGATTACAAAAGCACATTCAAGAGGATGGTAAGATTCATACAACGATGAATCAACATGCAACCCAAACGGGACGCTTAAGTTCAACAGAACCAAACTTACAAAATATCTCAGTAAAAGATGAAGAAGGCCGTAAGATTCGCTCAGCCTTTATTCCAAGCGAGAATAATATACTTGTCAGCATTGACTACTCACAAATTGAACTGCGTGTGCTCTCATTCTTAGCACATGAAGAGAAGATGATTGAATCATTTAACAATAATCAAGATATTCATGCTCAAACAGCAAAAGAAATCTTCAATGTTGAAGAAGTCAGTTCATCTGAAAGACGTGAAGCCAAATCAGTTAACTTTGGAATCATCTACGGTATGAGTGCCTTTGGACTCAGTCAACAACTGGATATTAGTGTGCAAGCAGCATCAGATTATATCAAACGCTATAATGCTGTGTATCCCAATATATCCGGCTATATGGATGAGTTGATTGCCTACTGTGAAAAAGAAGGTTATGTTAAAACATACTTTGGAAGAAAACGATTCATTCCAGAAATATACGACACAAACAGAGCCCTTAAAGAATTTGGAAAGCGCGCCGCAATGAATGCACCGATTCAAGGAACTGCAGCGGATATTATAAAACTAGCAATGGTAAAAGTAGATGCATATCTAAATGATAAGAAATCTAAAATGATTCTACAGGTACATGACGAACTTGTCTTTGATGTTGTACCTGAAGAAAGAGACATCGTTGTAGATGCTGTTGTAGAGATCATGGAAACAATTGTAGATTGGCCTATTAAGCTCAAAGTTGAAGTGAGTGAAGGCAAGACTTGGATGGATTCATAATGCCTGAATTACCAGAAGTTGAAACGATTAAGAATGTTTTAGATAAAAATTTGAATCATCGTACCATTGAATGGATACAGCTTGATTACAAACCACTTTTAGAAAAGAATTCGCAGTATCAAATATCAGATCTTGCAGGTAAGACATTTACCAACTTCCTAAGAAGAGGGAAGTACTTGATATTTGAACTTGAAGATTTGTACTGGATTGTACATCTTAGAATGGAAGGAAAGTTCCATCTCTATGAAGATGAAACAGAAAAAGACAAGCATACGCATCTCATATTTAAAGTAGAAGATCAGTATGTACATTACTTAGACACAAGAAAATTCTCAAGAATGGCAGTTGTTGATGATCTGGATGCTTACTTAGAAACAAAGAACCTAGGCTTTGAACCTTTTGATGAAGGTTTAAATGCGCAATTTCTTCAAAATCGATTTAAAAATAGAAAGCGTGCGATTAAATCAGTTTTACTAGAACAAAGTCATATTGCAGGTATTGGTAATATTTATGCTGATGAGATCTTATTTAGATGTCAATTGCATCCAGAAACACCTGCAAATAAGCTTACTTTAAAAGATTTGGAAAATGTTATAAAATATACACGAGACGTCCTTCAAAAGGCGATTGCAGAGGGTGGTACAACCATTCGGTCCTATACTTCATCTTTAGGGGTAACAGGACTCTTTCAAGTGACATTACAAGCTTATGGTAGAAAGGGACTACCATGTTATGTATGTGACACTGAAATGCAAAGAATTGTCGTTGGTGGACGCGGGACAGTCTTCTGTGAAAACTGTCAAAAGGAGCGCACATGATATTTGCAATAACAGGAACAATTGGTGCTGGTAAATCATCAGTCGCAAACTACTTTAAAGATAAGGGTTATCCCGTTTATGATAGTGACAAAATGGTCCATGCTTACTATGAACAGGGAGAAGTCGTCTATGATTGGCTTGTATCACGCTTTGGAACAAAGGTTTTAAATGAAGATGCAAGTATTGATAGAAAAGCTTTGGCTTCACTGGTGTTTACACAAGAAAGTGAATTAGAGGCTTTAGAAGGTGTTGTGTTTCCACGTGTAAGACATGACATCATCGCTTTAAAGAAAAAACATGAAGGTGAACATATCTTTGTGGAAGTACCTTTGCTGTTTGAAGCAAAGATGGAAGACTTATTTGATAAAATCATCACGGTCGATGCATTTTCAAAAATAAGACACCAAAGACTCAAGGATAAAGGCTTTAGTAAAAAAGACATCCTTGCAAGAGAAAAGAGACAGTATGGGTCGCTTTATAAAAAGCAAAGGTCTCAGATCATAGTCAACAATAACAAAGACTACGATCACTTAAATAAACTACTAAAATACATTGAAAGAGGGGAATTATGATGAGTAGGAAAATTAATGTAATTACAGAATTTGAGTTAACACAAAAAGAGCTGGAGTCAATTGTAAGGTTGTATCAACCTGTATTCTCATTTAATGCACTGAGTTTATATTTAACACTTTATGAACTGGGTAAAGAAAATGATAAGATTGATACAAAAACTTTAGTTCAAATGCTTAAAACAGCAACTGATGATTTAGTTGTTCAAAGACAAGAATTAGAACAAATGAATTTACTCCAAACTTATGAAGGCAATGAATTAACATATGTCTTAAAAGCACCACTTGAACCAAAAGAATTCTTACAACACGCAATGTATGGGCGTTTGTATTCAATTGTTTGTGGGCAAGATAATCTGAAGAAGATGGTCTTAAAGTATGTTAGTGCACCTGCACTTATTGAAGGTGAAGATATTAGTAAACGATTTGATCCAAACCGATTGGCTGTTTGGGATGAAAAACTAGAGGAAGATTTTGCAAAACAAAAAATTCAAGCAGAAACACCCCTAGTTAAAGTTGAAGAAGCACCACTTGTATCATCAGTTGTAGAAGAAGTGGCACGTGTCCGCTTTGATGTTGAAGCATTCTTTGATGGGATACCAAATATTGTTTATCCTGTTGAGTTTAGAACACCACAATTGAAACGATTGATTGAAGAAGTTGGAACACTGTTTGAAGTTGATATTGAAACTATGAAGCGTTTTATGATCAACAGTTCAAACTTTGAAAACAAGAAATTTGATACAAAGAAATTTGTATACTTACTTGAAAAAGAGTTTGGTCGTATGAAAGTTGACGAGAAAAATCCATATGATGTGGATCCTGTAAGCTTCATTCGTCACAAACAAGGATATGAGTATGTTGTTGGATCAGATCAAAACTTGGTAAAATCACTCACAGAGAACTTTGGATTCTCACATCAAGTGATTAATTACCTTATAGAGTATGTATTAGAAGTTAACAGTAACAATCTAAACAGAGCCTATGTAGAGAAGATTGCTTCAACATGGAAGCGAAATGGTGTATCAACACTTGAGGATGCGAAGAAACAACTTCTACCAAAAGAGAAGACTGTTAAAGTAACCAAGTCACAACCACTTCCAGAATATACACAAGAAGAGGCAATTAGTGAGGCTGAACAAGAAGAACTAAGAGCTTCCATTCAAAAACTATTAGAAGAGGATGATGTTGAATGACATTCAAGGATTTCAATTTTTCAATTGAGCCACAGGCCAAAGAAAAAAGAGATCAATATTTAGAAACACTACGCAATCATACAAAGATCAAAGACTTCATGGCTTTGTATGATTGTCCTTTTGATGTGGTCGAAAAGAATGCACTAAGATTTGAAAGATGGATAGAAGATCAAAATCGTATCGCCAATTACTCTGATCAAGCTTTAAAAAATAATCCCAATCTTGGTGCTTATGTAGACCTTGTCTATGATAAGGAGAGTCAACTCTTAAAAGATGAGTTTACTTATGTCGGTGTATCACAAAAAGCACACGATGATTTAAAGTATCGAGACAATTATGTCATCTTCTCTTTGCATGAAAGTTTAAAAAATGCAGAATTCTCTAAAATAGAAATTCAAAAAGAAACACCTTCTTACTTGCAGGCAATGCAAGAGGCAATCGCTTTTACTAAAGAAAATACCCTGGGCCTATATTTCTATGGTGATTTGGGTGTTGGAAAAAGTTTCTTAGGAGCCTGTATTACAAACAAGCTTGCTAAGGAAGGGAAGTCAGTTGCCTTCGTGAGTCCATCAGATTTACTGACACGTATAAAATCAGGCTTTAATAGTTTCACACATGATGCTACTTTAGACAGGTTGAAGCGTGTAGATATTCTTGTGATTGATGATTTGGGTGCAGAACCGATTACGGCTTGGGGTCGTGATGAAGTTTTACTGCCATTACTCAACGCAAGAATGGAAAATTATCGTAAGACAATTTTCACATCAAACTATCCACCTGAAATGCTAGAAGATGTCTATGCAGTGGATACAAGAGGTGTGAAAGATGTGATCAGGTCTAAACGATTCGTAGACAGAGTCTTAACGATTGCTAAACCAGTGAAAATATCAGGAATTAATCGCAGAAGAAAGTAGTTTTTTACAGTTCTTGTGCAATAATGCACAAAAAAATGGTATGATAATATAGAGGTGAATTATGAAGAAGATAGCGGTCTTAACATCGGGAGGAGATGCTCCTGGCATGAATGCAAGCATTCGTGCAGTTGTTAGAGCAGGACTTGCACAAGGCGTGCAGGTTTATGGCGTAAACAATGGTTATCAAGGTCTCATTACGGATGACATTTTCAAAATGGAACGTAGTGATGTTTCTGATATCATTATAAAGGGTGGTACGATCTTAGGTTCTGCAAGGTTAGATGATTTTAAACTTGTAGAGGTTAGAGAACGTGCGGTACGAAATTTAAATGCACGCGGCATTGAAGGTCTTGTTGTCATTGGTGGCGATGGAACCTATAAAGGTGCAGCAGCATTATCTGATATGGGAATCAATGTAATTGCAATCCCTGCAACAATAGATAATGATATAGCATCTACGGATTATACAATTGGATTTGATACAGCATTAAATACAATTATTGAAAACGTGGATAAGCTTCGCGATACAAGTTCTTCCCATCATCGATGCTCAGTTGTCGAAGTTATGGGAAATCGTTCCGGTGATTTGGCCCTATATGCAGCTATTACGGTAGGTGCAGAAGTCGTAATTACTAAAGAAACAGGTTTTGATGAAAGTGAAGTTCTAAAGAACTTACAGCGTATTGACGAAATTAAAAAGAAACGTCATGCGATTGTAATTATTTCAGAAAAAATTACGGATGTTGAAATATTTGCACAAAAAGTATCTCAAAATACAAGTTTCTCGGGACGATCCACAGTTTTAGGACACATTCAACGTGGTGGTTCTCCAACTGCGCGAGATCGTATTCTCGCAACACAATATGGTGACTTTGCATTAAGGTCACTATTATCAGGCGAAACAAGTAAATGTGTTTGTCTGGTAAACGATGAACTCAAGACAATTGATATTGACGTTGCATTAAACATAACGAAAAAATCAAGAAAGTCATTATTTGAGTTACAAAGTAGATTAGTATAGTAGGAGGAAAATAATACTAATGGAATTTTTAAAGAAAACTAAAATTGTATGTACAATGGGACCTGCAAGTGAAACTGCAGAAATGATCGAAAGCTTAGCAAAAGAAGGAATGAACGTTGTTCGTTTTAACTTCTCACACGATGTTCATGAAAATCACTTAAGAAGAATTGAAACAGTTCGTGAAGTAAGCAAGAAAACAGGAATCAACTTATCAATCTTATTAGACACTAAAGGACCAGAAATCCGTACAGCTGTTATTGAAAATGACGGTGTAGATTTCGAAACTGGAGATGTTGTTAGAATTGGTTTTGATGCTGATTATATCGGAAACAAAGAACGTTTCACATTACAAGTACCAGAAGTGTACAATGACGTTAATGTCGGAGACACAATCTTAGTTGATGATGGTCTTGTAAGATTGACAGTTATTGATAAAGATGAAACAGACTTAATTTGTCGTGTAGAAAATCCAGGACCAGTTAAAACTCGTAAAGGAATCAACATTCCAGGAATTGTATTAACAATGCCATTCATGAGTGAAAAAGATGAACAAGATGTTCGCTTTGGTGCACAAAACAATGTGGACTATATTGCACCATCATTTGTACGTCGTGCAAGTGATGTTCAAGAAATTAGAGATGTTCTAAAAGCAGAAGGCAAAGAACATATCCAAATCATTGCAAAAATCGAAAACCAAGAAGGTGTCGATAATATTGAAGAAATTCTTGAATATGCAGATGGTGTTATGGTTGCACGTGGAGACTTAGGTGTAGAAGTTGCACCCCACTTAGTACCTATCTACCAAAAACATATTATTAAAATTGCAAACCGTTTAGGTAAACCAGTTATTACAGCAACACACATGCTTGAATCAATGCAAGACAACCCACGTCCAACACGTGCTGAGGCAAGTGACGTAGCGAATGCAGTACTTGATGGTACAGATGCAATCATGTTATCAGGTGAAACTGCAATCGGTAGTTACCCTGTAGAAGCTGTTCGTACAATGTACAACACATCATCAGCAATGGAAGATATCTTCCCATTCCGTGAAAGATTAGATTCTTCAATCAAATCATCACGCGCAACAATCCAAGACTCAATTGGTATGTCAATTGCTGAAACATGCTTAAACATGAAAGATGTTGCAGCTGTTATTGCCTTTACACAAAGTGGTAACACAGCAAGACGTATTTCAAAATTCCGCCCAATTGTTCCAGTACTTGCAGTAACATTCTCAGAAGATGTTAAACGCAGTCTAGCACTAAACTGGGGTGTTGTTCCAATTGTTTCAGAAATTCAAAACAATATGGCAAACGATGACGAAATTGCATCACAAATCGCAAAACGTTACGGAATTGAACCAGGTAAAAAAGTTATTATTGCTGCAGGATATCCATCAGGAATCGGTGCAACAAACACAATGAAGATTATCGAAGTTAAATAATTAAATAAGAAGATAGGGGATCATATGACAAAATATATAGGGATCGATTTAGGTGGCACCAATGTGCGTGTCGCAGTAGTTGATGATAATGGTGAAGTCTTAGAAGAAGTAAAACGCGTATCTAACTCTGATCTGGGACCTGTAAAGGTACTTGACAACATCTTGGATATGGTAAATTCACTACAGTATAAAGATGAAGCCGTGGGTGTAGGTGTTGGAATTCCAGGACCGGTAGACCAAAAGCTTGGCGCAATTACAATTGCAACAAATTTAAAAGATTTTGCTTTCTTTCCAGCAGTTGAATACTTACAAACAAGACTAGACCTACCTGTATATATGGATAATGATGCCAATGTTGCAGGACTGGCTGAAGCGCTTGTTGGTGCTGGAAAAGGGAAAAAAGTAGTTTACTACATTACCCATTCCACAGGTATCGGTGGTGCTTTAGTAGTTGATGGTAAAGTTGTGTCTGGACGCACAGGATATGCTGGTGAAGTCGCCAATATCATTGTAGATAGAGACAGACCCAAACTAAACCACCTTAATGCAGGAGCCGTAGAAAACTGGGCTTCAGGTACAGCAATCGTACAACAAGGGCAACAAGCAATCTCAGAAACAATGACATCAGCACTGGAAGTATTTAATTTATACGAACAGGGTGATGAAAGAGCGATTAAGATTATTGAAAACATGACAACAGACTTTGCGATTATGCTTTCATCAATCTCTGCAGTATGTGATCCTGATATGTATGTATTGGGCGGTGGTGTCACCAAGTCACATGCACTATATTTAGATAAAGTAATAGAAAAATATAAGCAATCCGTTCACCCAGGACAAAGCGAAACAGCATTTGCACTCGCAAGACTGGATGAACCCGGAGTTATCGGAGCTGCTATGTTAGTAGCTATGAATCAGGAGTCTTAAAATGAACGCATTACTAAAAGAATATGCAAAACTCGCGATTAATACAGGAGTGAATGTCCAACAAGGACAGTCACTTCTTATTAATATCAAAGCAGAACACTACAAATTTGCTGAAATGCTCACAGAAGCTGCATATGCACGCGGCGCAAAGGAAGTCTTTGTTAAATTTTCAAATGATGAGATATCAAGACTACACTATGAAAACCAAACAGTAGAAACACTATCAGAAGTACCACAATGGCGTATTGATGAATATGATAACTACATGTCAAAAGACTTTTGTACATTATCAATCTATGCACCAACACCAGGATTACTCAAAGATATTGATGATGCTAAAATGGGCGCAGCTGTAAAAGCATCTGGAGAAGCAATGAAAGCCTACAGACGCTATATGATGAGTAATCAAGGCCAGTGGTCACTACTCTCATTACCAACTAAGGAATGGGCTGCAGTCGTCTTCCCAGACCTTGATGCAGAAGAAGGCCAAGCAAAACTTCTAGAAGCCATTCTATTCGCAACACGCGTTGAAGAAGGTAAAGATGCTGTATCCGCATGGGATGCACACAACAAGAAACTACATGCACAAAATGCATCACTAAATGCACACAACTTTAAATCCATTCACTTTAAAAACAGTTTAGGAACTGATATTGAAGTAGGACTAGTAGAAGATCATGTATGGGCAGGCGGTATGGAAACATCAGCTAAAGGCTATACATTCAATCCAAACATGCCAACAGAAGAATCATTTACTATGCCAGACAATAAAAATGTCAATGGGATCGTATATAGTACAACACCCTTGAACTATAATGGAAAACTCATTGACGAGTTCTGGTTAAGATTTGAAAATGGTAAAGTTGTTGATTATGATGCTAAAAAAGAAAAAGAGACATTAAAGTCACTCTTAGAAACAGATGAAGGCAGTTCAAGAATTGGAGAAATTGCTCTAATTTCAAATGACTCCCCAATCTCAAATCTAGGAATCTTATTCTACAACACACTATTCGATGAGAATGCATCATGCCATATGGCACTTGGTGAAGCATACCCAATGAATATTAAAGGTGGAAATGATATGACACCTGAACAACTACAAGCACACAATGCAAACCACTCAATCCTACATGAAGACTTCATGTTTGGATCAGAAGACATGCATGCTGTAGGAATCACCCATGATGGTAAACGCGTTGATGTTATCGTCAATGGTAATATAGTAATTTAACTCTGAGACATCTCAGAGTTTTTTT
>CAYPHX010000009.1:0-29634 GCA_964410635.1 uncultured Erysipelothrix sp.
ACCCACTTGCACAATACGCAACACAGGCATTTATGGTAAAAAGAGACGATATAAAGCCTTGGTGAAAAAAAGAGAATACTTATAAATTCTCTTTTTCTTTACAAAGGTAAGGTAGCGCTTACTGATTACAAAGTATTTGCCACATTAATTGACTTATTGGCCATTTCAACTTAAAATATAGGTGACAATATAGTCAAGGAGGAATTTATGAAGAAGTTTTCTAAATTACTATTAAGTGCAGTTGTACTTTTCTCATTAGTAGCATGTGGCGCATCAGATAAGCCAAAGCTAAAAGAGGACCACACAATGTACTTAATCACGGACGTTGGTACAATTGATGACAAATCATTTAACCAAGGATCATACGAAGGTATGGAGAAATATGCACACGAGATTGGTGTAACACCAAACTACATCGCTCCAGAAGAGCAATCAGATGAGGCATATTTAGACGCTATTGCTAAAGCAGTTGAAGCGGGTGCTGAAGTAATTGTAACTCCAGGATTCTACTTCTCAAACGCAATCGCAGTTGCACAGAAAGAGTATCCAGAAGTGAAGTTTGTTTTCGTTGATGGTATTCCATCAGACGGTGTTGCAGACAACACAGTTTCCATTCTTTATGCTGAAGAGCAATCAGGATTCTTAGCAGGTTATGCAGCAGTTAAATCAGGCATGACAGAGTTAGGTTTCATGGGTGGTGGAGCAGTTCCAGCAGTTGTTAGATTCGGTTACGGATACTTAGCAGGTGCAGACTATGCAGCAGAAGAATTAGGTGTAAAGGTTAATGCAAAATATACATACCTACACTTATTCACACCAGATCCAAAATTCGTTACACAAGCAGAATCATGGTATAAAGATGGCGTAGAAGTTATCTTTGCATCAGCAGGTGGTGCAGGTAACTCAGTCATGAAGGCAGCTGAAGATACAGATAAATTTGTTATCGGTGTTGACTCAGACCAAGCGCATGAATCAGAAACTGTTATTACATCAGCAATGAAAAACCTAACAGGTTCAGTATATGATGCAGTTAAAGCAGCAAAAGAAGGCAATTTCCCTGGCGGAGAAGTTCTTGTATTAGGTGCTAAAGAAAACGGTGTCTCATTACCTGAAGACCTATCAAAATTAGAAGGTTTCACTAAAGCAGATTACGATGCAATTTATAAAATCTTAGCAGAAGATACAGACGGTGTTGCTTCAAGAATACCTACTCTTGACTCACATGGCGATAAAGTATCCGCACTATCATTTAAAAATGTAACGATTGAAGCAATCGGAGAATAATAAGATTTAATCTAAGGGGCAGCGTACTTAGCTGCCCTTTTAATATCTTTAATTTATGTGTAATGAATAAGGAGGAAAAGATGCCAAATGTAATCGAAATGGTGGGAATCACTAAGGAATTCCCCGGAGTAATAGCGAATGATAATGTCTCGATTAGTTTGCGTAAGGGAGAGATTCTTGCCCTATTAGGAGAAAACGGTGCAGGTAAATCAACATTGATGTCTGTACTTTTTGGTCTATATACCGCAGAAGAAGGGTATATTAAAGTTAATGGGGAGCAAGTGGAAATCTTGGATCCAAACGATGCAACAAGATTAGGAATTGGAATGGTTCACCAACACTTCAAACTTGTAGATACATTTACAGTATTAGAAAATATTATTTTAGGCGTTGAAAGTGTAGGCGGACTTGGAACGTTAAAATTAAAAGAAGCAAGAAAACGCGTTATGGCACTGTCTGATCAATTCAACTTCAGTATTGACCCAGATGCGCTAATCAAAGATATCTCAGTAGGTATGCAACAACGTGTAGAGATATTAAAAATGCTTTATCGTGATAACGATATTTTAATATTTGATGAGCCAACAGCTGTACTAACGCCTCAAGAAATTGATGAACTGATGTCTATAATGAAACAACTGGTTGACGAAGGTAAATCAATTATATTTATTACTCATAAATTAAAAGAAATAAAACAAGTAGCCGACCGTGTATCAGTACTTAGACGTGGACAGTTAATCGATACAGTTGATGTTAAAGATACATCAGTTGAAAAGATGTCCGAACTTATGGTTGGAAGACGTGTCAACTTTGACTTCGAACTGGATGAACCCACACTAGGAGAAACAGTACTTAAAGTTAGAAACCTAGGACTCAATGGAAAATCCAATGGTCATAAACAATTAAGAGATGTTAATTTTGACTTAAAACGTGGAGAAATCTTATGTATTGCAGGAATTGATGGTAATGGTCAATCAGAGTTAATCTATGCTTTAACAGGTTTAGAACCAGATTATAGTGGTGAAATCATACTTGATGGAAAAGATATCACTAAAGCTACAATACGTACAAGAAATACACATGGACTATCCCATATTCCCGAAGACAGGCAACGACATGGTTTAGTACTTGATTATAATCTTGCGCAAAATCTTGTATTACAAACTTATTTTGAAGATGAATATCAAAACTTTGGTTTTATCGATCAAAATGCAATATCAAAAAATGCCAAACGTCTTATTGAACAATATGATATTCGATCAGGACAAGGTGAAATTACAACAGCAAGAAGTATGTCAGGTGGTAACCAACAGAAAGTCATCGTCGCACGTGAAATTGAAAAAGCCCACGAAGTACTCATTGCAGTACAACCGACTAGAGGATTGGATGTTGGAGCCATTGAATATATTCATAACCGTTTAATCGCTGAAAGAGATGCAGGAAAAGCAGTATTACTTGTCTCTTTAGAACTATCTGAAGTGCTTGGGATTTCAGATAGAATTATCGTAATGTATGAAGGCGAAATGGTTGGAGAACTCAGTCCAAAAAACACGACTGAACAAGAACTGGGTCTTTATATGTCCGGGGTAAAACGAAATGAGGTGTCCTATGAAGAATAAAGAAAGATCAATAAAAATATCAAATATTTTTGATACATTATTTCCTTCTTTAAGTTCTATTGTCGTAGGGATTGTCTTAGGTGGAATACTATTGTTAATTTCTGTTCCGGAAAATGCTCTACCAGGTTTCTTATCGATAATAAGAGGTCCATTCACAAATACACCAACTAAAGATTTTGGAAACATGCTTTACTATGCAGCACCGATAATGTTAACGGGGCTCTCAGTAGGATTCGCATTTAAAACAGGGCTCTTCAATATTGGAGCTTCAGGACAATTCTTCAGTGGTGCCTTCGCTGCAATTGCAGTTGGGGTAAAACTTGAAGCTGTACCTGTTGAATATAGATGGATTGTCAGCTTAGTTGTTGCATTCTTCGTAGGTGCAGCAATTGCTGGGATTGGTGGACTACTCAAAGCGCAGTGGAATGTGAATGAGGTTATATCATCAATCATGTTAAACTACATATCATTATATGTTGTATTATACTTAGTTAAATCGTGGGATTTATTCAACGCATTAAAAAATGAGACAGTTACAGTACCAACGATGGTCCCTAAAATGGGACTGGATAAGTTCTTTAAAGGCTCCTTTGTTGGGGGTTCAATATTTATCGCAATCGTTGTAGCTATAATCGTATATTTTGTTATAGAGAAAACAACATTTGGTTATGAACTTAAAGCAGTTGGTCACAATCGAGATGCAGCACGCTATGCAGGTATTAACGAAAAAAGAAGTATCATTCTTTCCATGTTTATTGCAGGGGGTCTTGCGGGATTGTCAGGTGCCATTACATACTTAGTAGGAACTGGAAAGCATATTCCAATGCAACATATTGTTCCAACAGAAGGATTTGATGGTATTGCAGTAGCATTACTCGCAAACAACCATCCAATTGGTATCATCTTTACAGCGATATTTATTGGTTATTTAAAAATCAGTTCTCAAACACTTCAAACATTAGGATATGTACCAGAAGTAATTAGTATGGTTGTATCAATTATTCTCTATACTTCGGCTCTATCAGTATTATTTATCAGGCTAAAATCAAAATTTAGACGCAATAAAATAACTATAGAAGAGGAGGAAATTTCATGAATGATGTAATATTTTTAGTTCAAAAATCATTAATATTTGGGATCCCACTTCTAATTGTTGCCCTTGCTGCAGTATATTCTGAGAGAAGCGGTGTTATCAACATTGCCCTTGAAGGTATCATGGTCATGGGAGCGTTCTTTGGGACATTATTCTTATATTTTATGCAACGTGGACAAATCCTTGATGGATACCCACTACTTATACTAACATTTCTCGTTGCAGCATTAGCTGGAATGCTATTTTCGGCGCTACATGCCTTTGCCTCGGTTAGTATGTTTGCTGATCAAACAATCTCAGGAACTGCACTAAACTTATTTGCAGCCTCATTTGTAATTTTTATTGCAAGAGTTATTGTCGGATCACAACATATACCATTTAAAAACCCTTGGCGTATCAGACACGTGCCCATATTAGGTGATATACCTATTATTGGTCCCATGCTCTTTCAAAACACTTACTTATCAACATTAATCGGTATTATCATTCTAATTGTGACGCAATTTGTACTCACGAAAACTCGATTTGGTCTTAGATTACGATCAGCAGGTGAAAATCCACATGCAACAGACTCAGCTGGAGTATCCGTTACAAAAATGCGTTATATGGGAATCTTAATTTCAGGTGCCCTGGCAGGATTGGGTGGAATCATCTATATTATGCCAGTATCCACTGAGTTTAGTGGTGGGGTATCCGGATATGGATTCTTAGCCATGGCTGTTCTTATCTTTGGACAGTGGAAACCACTTAGAATTGGATTTGCAGCGTTCTTCTTCGGATTGATGTATGCAATATCCGCATCTTACTCAGGAATCGGATTCTTAAAAGATCTCCCAATTCCATATGTACTGTTTGAGATACTACCATATCTTGCGACACTACTTGTATTAATCTTTACATCTAAATCATCTGCTGCTCCAAAAGCAATCGGTGAAATATTTGATAAAGGAAAACGTTAATTAACTAAGCTTCACATAACAGTGAAGCTTTTTTATTAGGATTAAATAAGAATACACCATAATTACAAATATGAGATGTATAAGATGTAATGCAAACGAAATAAAGTATTTTGAAGATAATGTATGTAGACGATGCCTTCATTTAAATCATGGCATCATTGAAGTATATGATCATATCATAAGTGATATGAGTGAGTACAAACTTGATTTTGAACTGAATGTCTTTCAAAAAAAAATTTCCCGGGAAATTGTAAAATACAATCAAGACCACGATATATACCTAGAAGCAGTATGTGGTGCTGGGAAAACTGAAATGTGTTATGAGCTCATAAAGGAATCTATCAAAGATAAGAAAGTAGTTGCATGGGCAATCCCTCGAAGACAAGTTGTTCTAGAGTTAAAAGATCGTATCGCAAAAGACTTCCAAGACTGTAAAGTCGTCGCAGTTTGTGAAGGATATACAGAGGATGTTCTAGGAGATATTATAATCTGTACAACCCATCAGCTCTATCGTTATCCACAGATGTTGGACGTTTTAATTGTAGATGAACCGGATGCCTTTCCTTTCTCTGGAAACGCACTTTTAGTGGGTTTAATGAGACAAAGCATCAAGGGCAAGATTGTGTTTATGTCAGCAACAAAAGATGAAAACATGTTAGAACTATTAGATAACCCAATCCACCTGAAAATGCCATTAAGACCCAATTTAAAGCCCATCCCTGTACCTATAAAAAGAATCAGTTCAATACACTTCATCCTTGATTACTTACGTCATATAAAAGAAAAACAACTCATATTTGTACCAACAATAAGAAAAGCAGAATTACTATCTAAAATCATGCGAATCCCTTATATTACTTCTAAATCAGAAAATAAAGAAGAAATTATTCAGCAATTTATACAAGGTAAAAACACCAAACTCATTTCAACCACAATACTTGAACGAGGTGTAACTTTCCTAAATGTATTTGTCCACATATTGTGGGCAGAACACCCCGTTTTTGATGAATCGAGTTTAACCCAAATTAGTGGACGCGTGTTAAGGGGGAAGTCTACAAAAGGTGCATGCTACTTATATGCATTTGAAAGGTGTGTGGAGGTTGAGAAATGTATAAGAAACTTAAATTTAACGAATCAACATGCCGCATCTGTTTTAAAAAAAGGGAGCTTGGATATCTCTTCATAAGCTGGTTGTTCTTTGATGACAGTTTATGTACAGTTTGTAGAAAGAAACTTAAGGGCAGTTTTAAAATGCTTAAACGACTGAATATGGAGATCCATAGTATCTACCCTTATAAGGACTTCTCAAGGGAAATATTACTTCGCTTTAAAGATTCAAAAGATAAGTGGCTTGCGGATGTCTTCTTCTCGCCATTTCTATTCAGTTTTTATATCAAATTTTTTAAGTACAAGGTAGTCTATGTACCCTCACATATATCTCAGAGTGAAAAGCGTGGTTATATACCCAATAAAGAGCTACTTCGACAAATACGATTAGTCTTAATCGAAGATATCTTAATAAAGAAATACCCTTATAAACAGTCGACAATGCACCGCGAAACACGGGATAATATTCGTTCTGTTATTGAAATAAGGAACATTGAGCGTATCCAAGGAAAACATATCCTTTTGTTTGATGACTTGGTTACGACAGGAAACTCACTAAAAGCTTGCTATGATTTAATTAAACCTCATGCAAAGTCTGTTAAGGTGTTTGCTTTATTTCATCATGAGATATGATATAATGAAAAAGAAATAAAAGAGGTTGTATGTAAATGGTAGGAATCATAAAAAGCTACGATAAAGAAAAAGGATTCGGGTTTATTGCTGTTGAAGGCCAAGCTGATGTTTTTTTTCATTATTCCCATTTAATTATGGAAGGTTTTAAAGTGATTGAACCAAATACGGAAGTTGAATTTGAATTAGTAGAAACAGACCGCGGCATACAAGCGCATAACATCTTAAGAATAAGATGATAAGTTGGTAAAACCAACTTTTTTACAGTTGTAATATGATACAATACTAGAGAAATGGAGGCCTGATTATGGCAAGCTTTTTAAAAAGACTCTTCAGTGGGGATAATAAGTATTTAAGTGAGATCAAAGAAATTGCAAACAAAGTTGTTGCATTAGAAGATGAAACAAGAAACATGAGTGATGAAGCACTCAAAGAAAAAACAACAGAATTCAGAAATAGAATCGCAAATGGAGAAACTCTTGATGATTTACTTGTAGAAGCATATGCAGTTGCAAGAGAAGCAGCATACAGAGTTATTGGAGAATTTCCATATCCAGTGCAAATTATGGGTGCCATCGTTTTACACCGTGGAGATATTGCAGAAATGAGAACTGGTGAGGGTAAAACCTTAACTGCAGTTATGCCTGCATATTTAAACGCGCTTGAAGGTAAAGGGGTACATATCATTACCGTTAACGAATACCTTGCAAAACGTGACGCGGATTGGATGGGAGAAATCCATAGATTCCTAGGACTAACAGTTGCATGTAACTTAAGATCATTACCAAACTCAGAAAAGAGAAATGCATACTTAAGTGATATCACATATAGTACAAACTCTGAACTCGGATTTGACTACTTACGTGACAACATGGTTACAGATATTAAACAACGCGTACTGCGTCCACTAAACTTTGCTTTAGTTGATGAGGTTGACTCAATCCTAATTGATGAGTCAAGAACACCACTTATCATTTCAGGTGGATCACGTGATGGTGCTAAGCTATATGAATCAAGTGATAAATTTGTTAAACGATTAAATGAAGGTGCAGATTTTGTTGTCGATGTGAAATCAAAATCAGTTCAACTTACAGAAGATGGTGTTTCAAAAGCAGAAAAAGCATTCCGTGTGGATAACTTATATGACTTAGATAACACATCACTTGTACACCATATTAATAACGCATTAAAAGCAAACTATACAATGACTAATGATGTCGAATATGTTGTGCAAGATAACCAAGTTGTTATTGTTGACCAATTTACTGGACGCCTCATGGAAGGTCGTGAATACTCCGATGGACTTCACCAAGCCTTATCCGCAAAAGAGAATGTTCCTATAAAACAAGAAACTATTACACTTGCGACCATAACTTACCAAAACTTCTTTAGATTATATAATAAACTTTCCGGTATGACAGGAACAGCGAAAACAGAAGAAGAAGAGTTCACAGAAATCTATAATATGCGTGTACTAGAAATTCCAACAAACAGAGATATAGCACGTGTGGATTATCCGGATATCGTATTTGGAAGTAGAAAAGCAAAATTTGAAGCTTTAATTGAAGAAGTAAAAGAGTTAAGCGCAAAAGGACAACCAGTATTAGTTGGTACCGTTGCTGTTGAAACATCAGAATATATCTCAATGATGATGCGTCAACGTGGTATCAAACATGAGATCCTTAACGCTAAGAACCATGCTCGTGAAGCGCAAATCATTGAAAAAGCAGGTCGTAAAGGATCTGTTACAATCGCAACAAACATGGCTGGACGTGGAACTGACATTAAATTAGATGATGAAAGTAAAGCACTGGGTGGACTGGCAGTACTGGGTAGTGAAAGACACGAATCTCGTCGTATTGACAACCAGCTTCGTGGTCGTTCAGGTCGTCAAGGAGACCCTGGTTTCTCAAGATTCTATGTATCCTTTGAAGATGACTTAATGGTACGTCACGGAAGTGAGCGTTTTGAGAAAATCTATAATCAATTGGGAGATATCGCAATTGAAAATAAAACAATTACAAAACAAATTGGTGCTGCACAACGTCGTGTTGAAGGTATCAACTTTGATATTCGTAAACAATTACTAGACTATGATGATGTTTTACGTCAACAACGTGAAATTATGTATGATCAAAGAAATTACATTCTTGAGAATGATAATGTTCACCAAATCATTAAAGACATGATGCAACGCGCAATCTCAGATGTTATTGCATCTAATAGAGATGAAGCTGGAAATATTAGCAAAGAAGGTGTCGTTGCTTCTCTAGAAATATTGGGTGTAGAGGGTCTTAACGAATCCACATTTACAGCCAAAGAAGCAAAAGAGTTAGAAGAAGAAATCTTAGAAATGACATGGTCAATCTACGAAGCAAAACTAAAAGGTGTTGGTTCCCAATTCGATCGTGTAGAAAAAGAAATATCTTTACGCTCAATTGACAGAGCATGGATCGATCATATCGACTCAATGAGTAAATTAAGAGAAGGAATTCACTTACGCTCATATGCACAAGACAAACCACTTCAAGCTTATATTGAAGAAGGATACGCTATGTTTGAAGACATGATGAGTGCAATTGCACAGGAAATCTTAAACTTCAGCATGAAAGTTAAAATTGAACATAATAATTAAGGAGTGATATTTTTGGAACTTTATGAACTTGTTAACGCAATTGAAAAGCATAAATTAGAATTAGAAAAACTAGGTGATTCACTTTGACCTCGCTCAGAAGCAAAGTGAAATCCAAAGCTTAGATGAAGAAATGCTGTCTGAAGGATTTTGGGATGATCACCAAAGCAGTCAGGCAACCATACAAAAGTTAAATCAATTAAAAAAAGTCGTTGAAACACATGCAGAACTCACTCAAACATTTGAGTTTATGCAAGAATCAGTTGAAATGATGAAGGCTGAATTTGATCAAGAATTCTATGATTCTTTAGTAGAAGAATATAAAGAAGCTGAAGAAAAATACGATGCATTCTCAATCTTAGTACTCCTAAGTGAAGACTATGATCAAAGAAACGCTATATTAGAAATCCATCCAGGAGCGGGTGGAACAGAAAGCCAGGACTTTGCCGAAATGCTATACCGTATGTATACAAGATGGGCACAAAAGAATGGTTATAAAATAGAAATATTAAACTACTTAGATGGAGAAGAGGCGGGTTTAAAATCAGCAACTATTTCCATAAAAGGTCCATTTGCTTACGGTTATTTAAAAGCAGAAAAAGGCGTGCATCGACTCGTACGAATCAGTCCATTTGATTCATCGGGACGTAGACATACATCTTTTGTATCCGTTGAAGTATCACCAGAGTTTGATGAGTCGATTGTGATCGAGGTCAACCCAGAAGATATCATTGTAGATACAATGAGAGCAACTGGTGCTGGTGGACAACACGTTAATACAACTGACTCTGCTGTTCGTATTACCCATAAAGAAACTGGGATTGTGGTTATGAACCAAAATGGCCGATCACAAATTCAAAACCGAGAAATGGCAATGAACATCTTAAAGAGTCGACTCTATCAACATGAAGTTGAAGAGAGAGAACTGGCTAAGAAAAAATTACAAGGTGACCAAAAACTTATTGAGTGGGGTTCTCAAATCCGCTCATATGTAGTGCACCCTTACTCCATGGTTAAAGACCATAGAACTGACTGGGAAACAAGCCAAGTTGATGATGTGTTTGATGGAGAAATTGATCAATTTATTGAAAGTTATCTGAAAGCACAAGTAGGAAACTAAAATGAGTAAAAAGAAATTTGTTGTTGATGTTTTATCGATAGTTCTTGGTAATGTTATTTTAGCATTTGCCGTTGCTTACTTTATAATTCCTAACAATGTGCTTTCAGGTGGGGTAGCTGGACTGGCTATCGCACTATCACCATTAGTTAATATTCATGTAGACAGCTTAATCACAATTATTATTGTCGTAAGTTTCATCTTAGGATACTTATTCTTAGGAAAAGAGTTTGCACTTAAAACCTTAGGTAGTAGTATTCTATATCCATCACTATTAAAAATTATGGGTCAGTTAAATTTTGAAGTTGCAATTGATCCTTTAATGGCATCACTTTACGGTGGACTTCTTGTAGGGGTTGGAGTAGGGATTGTATTTAGGGCAGGCGCAAGTACAGGTGGTATGGATATTCCGCCACTTGTACTTCAGAAATATACAAAGATTAAAGCACATAATTGGATGATATTAATTGATGGACTCACAATTTTATTAGGAATGACCTCTTATGGAGTCAATTCAGTTCTTATTGGGCTTGTCTCTGCATATGCAGCATCTAAGTCAGTCGGTGCTGTTCAAACATTCTCTGGTCAACATGCCAAACAAGTCTTTGTTATTACAGATAAAGAAGAAGATGTTTTAGATATGATTCTGAAAACATTGGATAGAGGTGCTACCTTAATTGAATCTGAAGGTGGGTACACCCGTGAGAAACGAAAGTTAATTATGACAGTTCTCATGACAAAACAATATGCACAACTTGAAAAAGCAGTAAAAGAGATTGATCCAAATGCTTTCCTCATTGTATCTGATGCTACAGAGGTTCATGGCGATGGATTTTATGATTATAATTAAAAGGACTCAAGGGTCCTTTTTCAAATCCAATTATGTAAAATCTTTCATATAAGGCCCATATATATATGATATAATTAACGGGAAGGAATGAGGTTCACTATGTTACTATTAAGAGAAGTATCAAAAAAATATAAAAATGGTGTTAATGCACTACATAATATTAACTTAGAAGTCGATCCTGGGGAGTTCGTCTATATCATTGGACCTACTGGATCAGGTAAATCTACTTTAATTAAACTCCTTGATGGAGAAGAAAAACCAACAACAGGTGATGTTGAAGTCAGTGGATTCAATGTCGGTAAATTAAGACACTCAAAAGTTCCACTATATAGACGTCATATAGGCGTTGTTTTTCAAGACTTTAAACTCCTTGAATCAAAGACAGTATTTGAAAATATTGCTTTTGCACTAGAAGTTGTAAACAAACCTAAACATGAAATTAGAAGGCGCGTAAGAGAAGTATTGAGACTAGTTGACCTTGTGGAAAAAGCAAGTTCATTTCCAAATCAACTCAGTGGTGGACAACAACAACGTGTTGCGATTGCTAGAGCCATCGCAAATAAACCGAAACTATTAATCGCTGATGAGCCTACAGGAAACTTGGATCCAGGTAAATCAAACGAAATTATCACACTATTAGAAAGAATTAATACAGAAGAAGAAACAACAATTATTATGGTTACACATGATGTAGAGTTAGTAAACTCATATAAGAAACGCACAATAGCATTAGACCAAGGTTTTTTAGCCGCTGATCTAAAACAGGGGGGCTATGTAAGTAATGAATAGAATATTACGACATATAAAAGATGGGTTTGTAGGAGTGTTTAGACACTTTGCCCTAGCTTTTTCAAGCATGTCCAGTATGACGGTAACCTTGCTACTTATGGCGGTTTTTGTTTTACTAAGTCAAAATATAAATCAAATCACAAAACAGATAGAAGAAAATGTTTCTATCTATGTACAAATTGAAGAAGAATTAACTGCTGAAGACCACCTAGCTTTAGAAACAGATATTAAAGCAATTTCAGGTGTAGCAGAAGTAATATATTCAGATAAGCACGAAGAATTAGAACACTTTATCGAAGGACGCGGTGAAGAAGGAGAAGAAGTATTTGGTGGATTTAGAGGAGACGATAATCCATTCTACGATACATTCATCATAAACCTTACTCCAAGCTCTGATATTAAAGAGGTAGCAGCTGCTATTCAAGAAAATGAAAATATTTTTAAAGTTACTTATGGTGGTGAAGCAACACAAAACCTCATGGACATTATGGGCAATATTAGAAACGTTGGATTTGTCTTTGTAGTAATACTGAGTTTTGTCGCAATATTTTTAATATCCAATACAATTGGGGCAACCATCCATTCACGAAGCGAAGAAATTTCAATCATGAGAACAGTGGGTGCAACAAACTGGTACATTAGATGGCCATTTATTATTGAAGGAATTATTATTGGCGTTTTAGGATCATTAATCCCAATCGCAATTACAATCTTTGGTTATACAGAATTATATTCAAAACAAGCATCATCATTAGATTCATTCTTTACACTTATCAAACCAGATCCACTGGTATGGCAAGTATCAGGAATAATCATCTTATCAGGAGCACTTATTGGAGCCATTGGAAGTTTAATTTCAGTTAGCAGGAGGTTACGATGGACAAGATAAAAAAAGCATTCGTGTTATTTGTAACATTTCTTTTCGTATCGAGTATTGTAGTCTCAACATTTGGTGCAGTACTTGCTGATGATTTCGATGATCCAAGATGGGGTGAAATTTGTAGTACAGTAGATGGCTATAAAGATAACAAATCAAAATGTGATGCTTATGAAAAACACTTAAGAAATAAACAAAACGAAACTAATAGTAAGATTGATGAGTTGAAGAAAGATGTAAGCAAGTTATCTGGTGATATCCAAAAAGACGAAGCAATGCTTAAAACAATTGACACACAGATTGAAAGCTTAGAAGTAAGAATCCGTGAAAGTAAGAAGGAAATTGCTTCATTAGAAGTTAAGATAGATGACTTACAAGTTGATATAGTCGAAACAGAAGCTTCTATTGAAGAGAAACACGAAGTTGCAAGTAAGTATATGCTTAATATACAATCAACCACACGTATTAATGTTTTCATTGACTTCTTATTAGGGGGAGAAGACTTCTCCGAAATTTCAAGACGCGTTGAAGGGATGAACCTTATCAATGAGAAGAATCAAGAAAATATTAGAGAACTTAATGCAGAAAAAGTAGTCTTAGAAGAGAAAAAAGAAGAATTAGATTTTGAAAAAGCATATATGGCGGATGTTCTAGAAGAACAAGTAGCTTCGGTTAATGAGCAAAAAGAACTGAAAACACTTGCTGAAGAGCGTGTTATCGTCTTAAGAAATGCTTACCAAGAAGTTGTAGACAAACGAAATGCTGCTCAACAGGAAGCTAAAGTCATGGGTGAGAAGATTGCTTCAATTGGACCGATTGAATCATCCAGTGGTAATATGTTAAGACCAATCGGTTCTGGTTTTTATGTGAGTGCATCTGTTTGGAATTATTCAGGTGGTAGTAAACATTTAGGTATTGACCTAGCAGCTTCTAGAGGTACATCAATTGTAGCTCCTGCAAATGGGGTTGTAATCGCAACGAATACTGGATGTCCAACTGAAGGAAGCTTAAGCAGTTCTTGTGGTAGTGGATATGGTAATTACGTTGTTATGATTGTCTATAATGATGGCAAAGCTTATGGTGCACTTTATGGACATATGCAAAGTGGTGGTGTATTAGTTTCTAGAGGACAACAAATTTCTCGTGGTCAAACAATTGGTCGTGTAGGAAACTCAGGTACATCAACAGGAGCACACCTTCATGCGGAACTATTCTATCTTGGACAAAAGAATGTTGATCAAGCATATGATGCTTGGTATAATGGTCCACGAAACATTCAATTTGGATTGGGTGGATCAACCTCTCCTAATGAATATAACAATCGATGTGATATCAAAGGATATGTAGAAAACTGCCGTATTAACCCTTCAAACTATTGGGGATTATACGTTGGAAATTCACGATAAAAAAAGGTTCACTCCTTCAAATAATTGAAGAAGTGAACCTTTTATTTTGCTCTAAATGTCTTATAAGAAAATTTCCATACCAGATACAAAGCAACAGTGATATAAGTAGCTGTCACAATAGAAATGATAAGATTGGGCCTTTGTACAATCGCAAGCAGGTCATCTGCCGCAAATGCGAGCGTATATATGACAAATGAAGAGATATGATAAGAAATACTTTTAGAATTTAGATCCTTATCAAAGGGTTGGAAAATATAATACATGAATAAAGGATGCACACTGAAGAACAGTGAGATTAAACTTAATGTTAGTATAAATGGTAATAAACTGTAGATAGGAAACTCAGTAAGATTTAATAGAGACCAAAAGGCTACAAATAGAACCATATTAAGTACCAGTAAAAGATTCAAACCAGCAACTGTAATGAAACGATGTAGAAACTGACTCAGTATAGTTTCTTTACGAGTATAGAATGGATAATGTAAAAGACTATAATCACAATTTAGGTAATATGCCTTACATAACGATTCTCCAGCACTTAAGAAATAGAAAACGAAAATAAACGGACTGACATTTTCTAACAAGCTGCGTTCAATCAATGATTCATCAAAAAATAATAAGCCAATTGTAAACACTAATCCAACAACTGTAATGCCAATAAGTTTGAAAGCTAATGGCTTTAGCCACAAGTTACGATGTCTTAGAAGAAATAATCGATTAATAAAACTGTATCCAGTGTATTTTTCGGATATTGTTTTAGACGTATCTAAATCAATATACTTCTCTTTAACGCGTAAACTATCATTCATCATTTCCATATTTCTCTTAGCAGCATCATTACTTAGATTTAAATCAATCTTCGTTTTTATTCCAATATCATTATGATAAGGATAATTGAATATGTTGATCATGATAAATACTGCAAGCAGTCCTATTAGAATAGTTAAAATCCATAAGTTATTACTTGTCATAATTTTACTAATGTATAAGACTAAAGCGACAAGTGTAACTGAAGCTGAAAGATATAAGCTTTGGATGATTCGATTTCTTTTAGTTTTTGCTTCCACGAGTTTTATATTGATATACTCAAGGATAAACAAGTTACTCATCATATAGACAACTACAAAGCATAATAATGTAAAAGATATTTGGTTAAATAGTGCAAATGCAATAAATAGTGTAAAGAACAATCTATCGATAATTCTCTTATACATCTCATAATCGAAGAAATCTTTATAAGAACGTTTAAATGAAACGACCAACATCCACTTTAGAGGACTATCTGTTGCTATAACAGGATTGGTGTATGTTCGGATTGTATTAAAGGCAAGAATAACTAGAATCATAATATTATAAGTCTTAGCCATTTCTAATGTTAGTAACTCTCTTAATATGCGTGGTCCTGAATATAGAAACAAGATGAGATAGAAAGATTTACTGAACAAATACTTAATTAACCTAAGAATTAGACTAAGAATCTCAAATGTTTTCTTCATACGGACATTTAGATAGATATAAGGATTAATCTTCTTTCCTATGAATGGTGCTTTTCTCAAGTAGTAAATGAGTTTATTAGTGGACTCATCACTTTCCATTCGTCTAATAGTTTTACGATTCATGGCTTTCTCTCAAAATATCTAAAATTTCTGCTTCGAAATCATCACTTGTTAGTTTGTCATGTGGAATATGTTCCATTTTACCGTGATGTAAGATCACAACATCATCACAAATTTCTTTTGCGATTTGTAAGATATGTGTCGATAGAATCATGATTGTGTCTTGTTTCAGTTCCAGTAATCTTTGCTTCATTTCAATTGAGGCCACAACATCAAAAGAAGTAAGTGGTTCATCAAGTAATAGAACTTTTGGTTTTTGGATCATGACCGTAAGCATCTGTAGCTTATTTCTCATGCCATGTGAGTAATTTTTAATAAGCTTATCGCGATCATCTTTACTAATTTGAATGCTTTCAAAGTAAGCATCAATGTCTTTAACATCAAACCCTCTATCAGCATTAATCTCAAGAAAGAACTTCAAGAACTCATACCCTGTCAAAAATTCTGGTAACATCGGGTTAGTATAGACGTAACCGATATCTTGTGGTGTCACTGAGGTACCATCTTCAAATGTAACTGTGCCACTGTCCATCGGAATATCCTTACTCAGACAATTAAAAAAGGTTGTCTTGCCACAACCATTGCGCCCTAAAAGAGCATAAATTTTACCTTTTTCAAATTCAATATTTATTGAATCTAAAACTTTATTGTCATCAAATGACTTATTCAAACCCCCAACGATAACTTTCATAGTAATCTCCTTTGTTTTCAACATTATATACTAGTTATTATAAAATCAAAAGCTAAAGATGAAAACTTAACAAAAGCCAACTAAAAAGACGCTTTTAAGCGCCTTTGTAAATGTCTGAGTTAATAAATTCTTCAACAGAATCATAAAACAATATTCTGTCATAATTCTCTTTACTGATAAAGTTTTGGTTCATAGCATCTTTTAAATAGATTTTGATACCATTATAGATCCCATCAATATTAATAAAACAAGCAGGTTTATTATGAATTCCAATTTGATAGTTTGTAATTACTTCAAATATTTCATCCATTGTACCAGCACCACCTGGCATTGCAACAAAGATATCACCACGTAGTTCTAGTTCTTGTTTGCGTTTGGACATGTCCTTTACAAAAATTGATTGTGTTAAATCAGGGTGTACGAGTTCTTTATCAATCAATACTCTTGGCATGATCCCGATAACCTCGCCTCCATACTTTAAACAAGTATCCGCTAGTAGTTTCATTGTACCGACATTGGCGCCACCGTAGAGTAAGGTGTTTCCATCTTTAGCGATGTGTTCAGCAAGTTCAATTACTGATTCATTGTATATTTCTTTATGCGCTTCTCGTGAGCCTAAAAATACAGTTATCTTTTTCATATAGCACTTCCTTATAAGATTATTATAACATACCCAAGTTAACAATATAGTGTATAATAGAAGAAGTATTAAGGATGTGTAAAGATGAGTTCAGAAGATAAAGACAAAATAAAAATAAAATTACAACGTCATAAATGGCCAGATGAATTAGAAAAAGAAAAGAAACGCAAACGTAAGATATTTACATCAATTGTTGCAGGTGTGCTTGTTTTTGCTGTGGGATGGACCTTTGGATCTGTATTTTATAGTCCAATATCACAAACACAAGATGCAAACATTGCACGATTTGAACGTGTCTACGATACAATTCTTAAAAATTGGTTCTTCAAGAATGATATGGAAAAACCAGAAGAAGAACTAATTGATAATGCAATTAAAGGAATGTTAGAACGTAATGGCGATCCACATACAACTTACATGACACAAGAGGAATCAGAACAGTTCATTGATTCTATAGACATGTCTTTTGTGGGTATTGGAGTTCAATATCAACCAGCAGACAGTCTAATCACAAGAGTCTTTAAAAATTCTCCTGCAGAAAAAGCAGGCATTTTACCTGGGGATATTATGGTGACAGTTGATGATAAAGTCATTGCTGAGCTGCCAGAAGATGATGATCTAAAGAATCATATTCTAGGAGAAAAAGGAACCACAGTAAAAATAGGTGTAAACCGACAAGGAAAATCAGTTGAGATGGACGTAGTTAGAGACACCGTCAATGCATTAACTTGGGGAGAAATGTTAGATAAAGATACAGGGTATTTAGAAATAACGTCCTTTGGTTCATCATTAGGTAAAGCAACAGAACTATATTTAGATAGTTTCAAAAAATCTGGCGCAAAAAATCTAATCATTGACCTTAGAGATAACGGTGGTGGCTATTTAGATGCGATCAACAGTATTTCAGCACTCTTCTTTGAAAACAATACCACAATCTACTTTGAAAAATTCACAGATGGTACGAATACTGAATATAAGGTTCAAAACAGTCGCAGTGATCTATATGAGTTTCAGGACATTGTCGTACTAATAAATGAAAACTCTGCCAGTGCATCAGAAGTGTTTGCACTTGCGCTTAGAGACAATCTTGATGCCACACTAGTAGGGGTTAACTCTTATGGTAAAGGAACAGTCCAAAGACAAACACAAGACGGCGTTGATAGTTCATACTTGAAATTTACTTTTGCTAAATGGTATTCACCAAATATGGAGAATATTCATGAAGTAGGAATAGAACCTGATGTTGAAGTTAAACTTGCTGATGTATTTTATGCGAGTTACTCAGAGGATGAGCTAAGTGATATTAAGACATATGATATTGTCGCACCAGAAGTATCTTATGTTCAAAAAGGATTACAGTTCTTAGGATACCATTCAGGAAGAACAGACTCCTATTACGATGTCAGTACCCGTGATGCATTGCATGCATTTAAAAAGGACACAGGCCTTGCGGTGAATGATGAAATAAATGAAGAAGTTTTAATTAAAGTTTATAGTTCCGTTGTTAAAGAGTGGTCACTCAATAAAAAACAACATGATACACAATTGAAAAAAGCACTAGAGGTGATTCAACTTGGATCATAAATTTCAACTTGTTTCTAATTTTGAACCCAAAGGGGACCAAATTAAAGCAATTAAGGCATTAACTGAAGGGATTGAAGAAGGAAAAAAAGAACAAGTACTTCTTGGAGCTACAGGGACAGGTAAAACATTTACCGTCTCACAAGTTATTGCTAAATTAAATCGTCCGACATTAGTTTTTGTTCACAACAAGACTTTAGCCGGTCAACTTTACTCTGAGTTCAAAGAATTCTTTCCCAATAACAGAGTAGAATACTTTGTCTCAAACTTCGATTACTACCAACCAGAAGCCTACTTACCTGGATCAGACACTTATATCGAAAAATCATCAATGATTAACGAAGAGTTAGACATGTTAAGACTGGCTGCACAAAACTCAATCTTAGAAAGACGCGACACCATTGTTGTTGCATCTGTCGCAAGTATTTATGCAACTTCAGATCCTGCCTACTATAAAGCGATGCTTTATACTTTACGTGTGGGTCAAGAAATTAAAAGAGAAGATCTACTTAGAGATCTTGTCTCAAGACAATATACGCGTAATGATATGGAACAATCACGTGGTACATTCAGAGTGCGCGGTGATTCTATCGAAATAGTACCGGGACACTCCGATGACTTTGTGATTAGAGTAGAATTTTTTGGAGATGAAATTGAACGTATTATTGAGTTAGACCGAATCACAGGTCATAAAAAAGAATCCTATATGATTTACCACTTATTCCCAGCCAATGAATATGCACGTGATATTGCTCATATTAGAAAAGCATGTGAGAATATTGAAGCAGAACTTCATTTACGCCTCGATCAATTCAAACGTGAACATAAACTTGTTGAAGAACAAAGGCTACGCCAAAGAACAGAACATGACTTAGAATCATTAAGACAGTTTGGTATCTGTTCTGGGATTGAAAACTACTCAATGCATATTGATGGTAGAGATCCAAAACAAAGACCGTTTACACTATTTGATTATTTCCCGGATGATTATCTATTTATTGTAGATGAGTCACATGCATCATTACCACAAGTAAGAGGTATGTATAATGGGGACCAAAGTCGTAAACGAACACTTGTAGAATTTGGATTTAGACTACCCAGTGCGCTAAACAACAGACCGATGACTTTTACAGAATTTGAATCAGTTCAAAATCAAACGATTTATGTTTCAGCAACACCGGGTGACTATGAACTTGAGAAGGTAAATCATGAAGTAGTTGAACAAATCATTCGACCCACAGGACTCGTTGACCCAACAATCGAAATTAAACCATCCAAAGGACAAGTGGATGATCTTATTGTACAAATTCATGAACGACGAGATAGAAACGAAAGAGTCCTTATCACAACACTAACCGTGAAGATGGCAGAAGAACTGACCTCATATCTTCTAGAGATGGATATTAAGGTTGCCTATCTACATCATGAAACTAAAACATTGGAACGTATTGAAATCTTAAGAGATCTACGTTTGGGTAAATATGATGTAGTTATTGGGATTAACCTCTTAAGAGAGGGGTTAGACTTACCAGAAGTCTCCTTAATCGCCATACTAGATGCTGATAAAGAAGGATTCCTAAGATCCAAACGTTCACTCGTTCAGATTGTTGGACGTGCTGCACGTAATGCGAATGGACATGTTATTATGTATGCAGATAGAATTACAGACTCAATGCGCTACACACTCGATGAAACGCAGCGAAGACGTGATATTCAAGAAGCATATAATAAAGAACATGGCATCACACCAAAAACAATTATAAAAGAAATTAGAGATGTAATCTCAGGAAAAGAAACTGCAGAACTTACAAAACGTGTTCGTACAAATAAAAAATCTACGAAGAAAGACGTTGAAGAAGTTGTTGGAAGACTGGATAAGGAAATGCGTGAAGCAGCAGCCTTACTGGACTTTGAAAGAGCAGCACAATTAAGAGACATTCTAATGGAAATTAAAGCAGAGAATAATTTATAAAGCATAGGCTCTTGATGTCGTAATCACGTCAAGAGCCTTTTTATATATAATCCCTCCCATACTGTAATCACAAGCTAAAAAAATGAACCTCAAAATACCTACTGTATAGATCAAAGGAAATTAATTGGCATATTATTGCCTATTCAAGCCTACTTAATAAAAGTATAATAGAGATACAAAGAAAGAAGTAGGAAACTATATGGAAAACAAACAGTACATCATTAACTGGCTCAACTATTGTGTAGAACTCAATACAACACCTTGGGAGTATGACTTCAAACAAAGTTATTCAAAACAATCTATTCAAAATGAAAATGGTACAGATCTTATGCTTAAATATAAGAATTTTGAGATGGCTGAAATTGGATTTAGAATAAATTCAAGTGAAAGGGCGTATAGAAAAGGCAGCTCAGCTGATAGTGATAAAGAAGCCGCTGAAATATACAAAGTATTATGGCCTTTAGATGAAGCAGGTGTCATTAGAGGTGATGCGATGAACTCTTTCTATACAACATTTGATGCAGCAATAAGAAGATCAAACAATAAAGAAACACTCTTTAAACAACAAGATATCGTATTGAAATCATATAACGCATCACTTCCTCTAGATAAACTCATAGAAAATAAAAACTACGCAAGTTATCAAAATATTCAAATGAATAGAGATGCATTTGATCGCTTCGGGAAGCTTACACATACATTGGGTAATTTTATTGTGTTACCTCACTGGATGAATACGGGACGCTATAGTTTTTCTAAAGATTACTGGGATGTCACCATGAAGTCATTCAAAGATTTCTTAGAACCATTAGATGCATGGGACAAATTCATCAAAACATATCAACTCGAAGTATATGTAAATGAGAAGCTAGAAGTATTGCCATTTTGGGAAGATCACTTTAAGTACTACGGTGACAACAACTTATTCGCTCCAAAAACAACTGATGAGTTTGAAAGTTATCTTCAAGCAGTGAATGCTAAGATTGAAGTAAGAGGAAAATACCTTACTAAAATATTGTTAGAAAAACTAAATCTAAAAGACCATATATTCTACGATATGGTCCAAGACATTGATAATAAATTCGGAGTTGAAAAATAGAACAAGGCATAAAACTGCCTATGTAACTTATCACATGAGCGTTATAATGGTAACATCAGGAGGATGATATTATGAATAAAAACCAACAAGTCATTTACAACTTTCCAAAAGGAACTTACATCTCAGTAAATATTGAAGCCATCAATACCGATATAGATAAGATGGCTACAATAGGACTCGAGAAAACATTTGAAAGTCTGACAAATATCCACAACTATTTCGCAGAGATCCGCTGGTAATGAAACATACTCTTATGATGATATCAGAAGGTTCTTAGGAAAGAAAAATGGTGGTGTCAGCCATAGAAAAGGTGCAGAACTTGCAGAAGAATTTGGACTTCTACTCAAAGGGGAAGAAGAATACTATGTAAGAAATATCATGGATGCCCTTCAAGTTTTAGAATATAACAAGGCTGAAGACATCAATAATTATCTTGAACCAATGGATACCTTAGATGGTATCTTATCAGCATTTAGAGATGTTCTTATCAGCATTGAAGCCTCACAACACTTCAACTATATTCCGAAAACTAAGATTGACGGCTTTGATTTCTACAATGAGTGGATTGAGAAAATTGAGCGCGCGATTCATAAGTTTACCCTTAGAAATGAAGACTTAAAAGAGAAACTACTTTTAATCCTTAAAGAGATTGAAATCTTCATTCGAACTTATGAAACACCAGGCGTAGTTAAGCGATGGAGAGATATCAATCCAATGATTCATTACTTCGATGTCGCATATACATTTATGAATGAAGAACCAGAACTTTATGAACGCATCAAAAATGGCGATCAGAAAATCAAGTTCTCAATCTATCCCAGCGAGAAAGAGTTGGTAGAAAGAAATGCATACTTCAAAAAGATTGAAGATTACAATAATAAGAATAACTTAAGATACAGTGACTTAAGAATCTTCAGTAATGAACTTGATAATACACTCAACAAAGTCATCAATCACGACTTAAAAGAATATTTAAACCAATAAGAAAGGTGGCCTTGGCTACTTTTCTACAAAGGAGAAAAGATGTCAACATACGTAATCAGTGATATACATGGTGAATATGATAAGTATAAAGAAGCACTCAAAAGCATTGAGTTTAAAGATACAGACACACTTTATGTACTAGGCGATATCATAGATCGTGGTCCCAATAGTATGAAAATACTACTTGATATGATGATGCGATTCAATGTTATTCCAATTCTTGGAAATCATGAGTACATGGCAATGTTAGTGTTACAATTTCTTCTAATGGAAATTAATGAAGATAATGTTGACTATGTAGAAAGAAATCCACAAGTCATTGAAAATCTGAGTCGATGGATGAATGAAGGTGGAACAAAGACCATAGAAGAATTCAATACACTCAGTATAAGCGAGAAATATATGATTATAGATTATCTCGAAGAATTTAGGCTCAATGATGAACTCATCCTCAACAATAAATATTATGTTCTCGTATATGCAGGCCTTATGAACTTTAAAGAGGAAAGACCGTTAGAAGATTATAAGTACTATGAATGTCTATTACATCGTACAGACTACAGTAAAGCCCTATACAAAGATAAATTTTTGATTACAGGGCATACTCCAACACGCTTCATTCATACAGATCGAAGTGATTTGGTTTATAAAAATAATAATCACATTGCGATAGACTGTGGTTTTGCAAGTGGTGGAAAACTGGGCATCATTCGGCTGGATGATGAAGTGGAGTTTTATATTTAAAGATAATATTTATAGGGCTGATATTCCTGAGTTATGAAAACATGCCCATCGTAAGAAGGGTTTTTCAATTCTAAATCAACTTAAATATTTAGTATAAATAAAGAACTTTTCTCCAAGATTTCATAAAGTGTTATCTTATAATGTTAGTTAAAATCATGGTATAATAACATAAGCATTGGAGGTTACAATGAATAAAAACAAAATAATTATAAAAGGTGCAAAAGAAAATAACCTTAAAAATATTGATATTGAACTACCACGCGATCAGCTGATTATAATGACAGGATTGTCTGGTTCTGGAAAAACATCACTCGCATTTGATACGATTTACGCTGAGGGGCAACGACGTTATGTTGAATCACTCAGTTCTTATGCACGTCAATTTCTTGGGAATATGGAGAAACCAGATGTCGAACTGATTGAAGGACTCTCACCATCCATCGCAATTGACCAAAAAACAACTTCCAATAATCCTCGTTCTACTGTTGGTACAGTTACGGAAATATATGACTATCTTCGTTTGCTATATGCAAGGGTAGGTGTTCCATATTGTCCGATTCATAATGTAGAAATTTCATCACAATCTATTAAACAAATTGTTGATCAAATTATGGACTATGAAGAAGGCAGCCGATTAGAGATTATGGCACCTGTTTTAAAAAGACAAAAGGGAGCCCATCAAGAACTGATTCGTAGCCTTGTAAAAGAAGGATTCATACGTGCATACATTGATGGTGAATTGGTCATGCTGGAAGAGATTGATGGTTTAGAACGTACTAAGAATCATGATATTTCAGTAGTGGTCGATAGAATTATTAAAAAAGGTGACAGCCAATATAGAATTAGTGACTCTGTCGAAGTAGCACTAAAACTAAGTGATGGAATCTTAGAAGTTAAACATGGAGACGATATCAGAGTTTTCTCTAATAAGTTTGCTTGTCCACATTGCGGATTTAGTATTCCTTCTATCGAACCCAGATTATTCTCATTCAATGCGCCAATTGGTGCATGTCATACTTGTAATGGTTTGGGGATAACTCAAGCAGTTGATATTGATCTGTTGATTCCGGATAACTCACTTTCAATTCGTGAAGGTGGTATTCGTTACTATAAGAATATAGTGGATACACAAAATATCGAGTGGCAAGTCTTCGAAGAACTCATGAAGGTTGCGAAAGTCGATATTGATACACCGATTAAAAAATTTACAAAACGCCAATTAGATATCATTCTATATGGTAGTAAAAAACCAGTAAGATATGAAATCCACACAAGAAGTGGAAACGTCATGCGAAAAAATGAAATTATTGAAGGGATTGCGACACTGATTGAAAGACGTCACATGGAAACATCATCTTCAAGAAAACAAGATTGGTATGCAACCTATCTTGGGGAATCCGTTTGTTCGACATGTAATGGAACCCGTTTAAACGAGTATGCTCTTGCAGTATATGTTGGAGAGAAAAACTTACCAGGGTTCACAGAGCTTTCAATCGAAAAAGCTTTAGATTACGTTTTAGCGTTAGACTTAGATCCAATGGAAAAAGAAATTGCGAATCTTGTGATTCAAGAAATTGAAAACAGACTCTCATTCCTTATGAACGTTGGTTTAGACTATTTAACACTCGATCGAATCGCAGGTAGCTTGTCAGGTGGAGAAGCACAACGTATCCGTCTTGCAACACAAATTGGTTCAAGATTAACAGGTGTACTATATGTACTTGATGAGCCTTCTATTGGACTTCACCAAAGAGACAATGCCCGTTTAATTCAAACTTTAAAAGACATGCGTGATTTAGGTAATACACTGATTGTTGTTGAACATGATGAAGAAACAATGATGGAAAGTGATTGGATTGTTGATATTGGTCCAGGTGCTGGAGAGCATGGTGGAGAAGTAATTGTCTCAGGTGATCTACAGACTGTACTGGATTGTGAAGCATCGATCACAGGGCAATACCTATCAGGTAAAATGAAAATTGATGTTCCTACTAAACGTAGAAAAGGTAATGGACTGGCGGTAGAGGTCTTAGGAGCTAAAGCAAACAATCTAAAAAATATTAATGTTAAGTTTCCACTGGGTCAGTTTATCTCCGTCACAGGCGTATCTGGAAGTGGAAAATCAAGTTTAGTTAATGAGGTACTCAGTAAAGCGACCTATCAATATTTAGGACGTCAACGTATGAGACCTGGTGAACACAGAGCCATAAAAGGTTTAGAACATATCGATAAATTAATTACGATTGATCAAAACCCAATTGGACGTACACCCCGTTCTAACCCAGCAACATATACAGGAGTCTTTGATGATATTCGTGATTTATTTGCGAAAACACCTGAAGCCAAGATGCGAGGTTATGAAAAAGGTAGATTCTCCTTTAACGTTAAAGGTGGAAGATGTGAAGTATGTAATGGAGATGGTGTAAAACGAATCTCAATGCACTTCTTACCTGATGTCTATGTCAACTGTACAGAATGTCAGGGTAAACGCTATAATGATGAAACATTACAAGTACATTATAAAGAGAAGAATATCTTTGATGTCCTTGATATGAGTATTGATGAAGCAGCAGAGTTCTTTCAACCAATTCCAAAAATTAGAAAAGGACTTCAAACATTGATTGATGTTGGTCTAGGCTATATCCGTTTAGGTCAAAGTGCAACAACACTCTCAGGTGGAGAAGCGCAAAGAGTTAAACTAGCCAGTGAACTGCAACGTCCAGCAACAGGAAAAACAATGTTTGTTCTGGATGAACCAACTACAGGGCTTCATACACATGATGTTAAAAAGTTGATTGCTGTATTAAATACCATTGTTGACAATGGTGATACAGTGGTTGTAATTGAACATAACCTTGATGTGATTAAATCATCAGATATGGTTATCGATTTAGGATTAGAAGGTGGAGACAAAGGGGGCCAACTCGTTGTAGTGGGTACACCTGAAAAAGTCGCGAAACATAAAGAAAGTCATACAGGACGCTATTTAGCCAAAATACTATAGGAGGCCAACATGGATAGAAAAACTGTTACCGTAAAAACAATCGTAGCTCATTTTAATTTTGAACAAGTGACCGGAGATGAGAAATCACTTCAAAGAAAGGTTCTCACTCCCAACATCTCAAGACCCGGTCTTGAACTCTCAGGGTTTAAAGACCATGTTGAGAAAAAAAGAATTATCCTTATAGGAAATAAAGAAACAGCATATATTGAATCGGTTGATGAAGAAAGCCTTCAAGATCGCTTTGATTTTATTACAGCAGAAGAGACACCCATGTGTCTTGTTACAGGTGGCAATAAAGTCCATCCAATCCTTGTAAAAGTTGCTGAGGAAAAGAAGTTCCCTATCTTTATTACTGATAATACAACTTCAGAAATCATGGTAGACATTATTACCTATCTTGACGAAGAACTTGCGATTACAACAAATGTCCATGGTGTTTTGATGAACGTCTTTGGTAAAGGTGTCTTAATTACTGGTGAGAGTGGTATGGGTAAATCTGAGGTTGCTTTAGAATTAATTTTAAAAGGACACTCTTTGATTGCGGATGATCGTGTGGATATATCACGTGTCAAAGAAGAACTTGTTGGTACTGCCCCTGACTTAATTAAGGGAATGTTAGAAATCCGTGGTATTGGTATAATCGATGTAACTCAAATGTTTGGTGTACGCTCATTCTTAGAAAAAGAAACTGTAGACTTTGTAATTGAGTTTGAAAAGTGGGATACTCAAAAGGAGTATCTAAGAGCAGGTGTTGAAAATACTTTAGTCTATGAAACCTTAGGTATTAAAATTCCTAGACTGGTATTCCCAGTAAAAGAAGGACGTAACTTGGCGGTACTGGTTGAATCTGGTGTCCGTGACTTTATGTTAAAACAAAGGGGTATTGATACTGCAAAGATCTTTGATGATCGTGTAATGTCACATATCCAGCAAAAAAACGAGGAGAATAAGTGATGATAGAAATATTTCCCGATATGCAGAACCTGATAAAGATAGGACCTGTGAGTATTACTTACTATGCAGTGTTCATCGTTGCAGGTGCTTATGCTGCATATCATTTAAGTTTAATTAATTTAAAGAAGATGGGTTATGAAACAGATGATGCAGACAACCTTTTCTTTGGAGCCTTATTGGCTGGTTTAATCGGAGCAAGACTTTGGTATGTCATGTTCTATGACTTCAATTATTACATTACAAACCCAGCTAGTATCTTTAATTTTAGAGAAGGCGGCATGGCCATTCATGGTGGACTGTTTGCAGGTATTGCGTATGGTTACTTCTTTGCGAAAAGACGTGGAATTAACTTCATGCACTGGGCAGATGCGATTGTTCCTAATATTCTTATAGCACAAGCTTTAGGACGTTGGGGAAACTTCATGAACCAAGAAGCTTTTGGTGGTGTGGTTACTGAAGCACATTTTAGATTCTTACCAGAATTTATTAAAAATCATATGTTTATAGATGGCGCATTTCGTGCACCAACATTCTTATATGAATCCGTACTTAATGTTATTGGATGGATTCTAATTACCCAATTTTTAAAGAAATCTAAAAAACTTAAGCGTGGAGATCAAACATTTGCCTACCTTATTTGGTATGGTGCTGTAAGATTTATCATCGAAGGTATGCGAACAGATGCACTACCATTAAACTTAGGATTTATTGAATTAAGAATTGCTCAAGTAATATCTGTATTATTTATTGTGTTTGGTCTGTTAGGGTTTTATGGAAAATTCAAACGTTTCTATCCAACTCCAAAACCAGTACTATTATTTGACTTTGATGGAACCGTTATGGATACACAAGATCTAATTCTAGAAACATTTACTCAAGTATTCAAAGAACATAAACCTGAACATACATTAACTGAAGCGGAATTATATTCATTCTTAGGACCGACACTGACTGACAGTTTTAGTCGATTCTTTCCAAGTGATCAAGTTGAGGATATGGTTGCAGCTTATAGAAAGTTAAATATTGAACTCCATGATCAATATGTAAAACCAATGGATCATGTATTAGATGTTTTACAAGATTTAAAAGATCAAGGTTACCATATGGGGATTGTTTCAAGTAAACTTCAAGAACCGATTCTCTATGCCATGGAAATGACAAATATGACTGACTTTTTTGAAGTGGTTTATGGTATGGATGACTATGATAAAGTGAAACCAGATCCAGATGGCATACTCAAAGCCATGAAAGATAATTACTATGACCGTTCTTCATTTATATATATAGGAGATACTGTCACAGATATAGAAGCAGGTAGACGTGCAGGAGCGTATACCATAGGTTATTTATTTGATGAGAAGCGTAGAGCTGAACTTGTCGCATCAAACCCTAATGCCATCATTGATGATTGGCGTGATTTAGAAAAAATATTAGAAGGAGATCACGAGTGGACATACAATATGATTTAATTATTATCGGTGCAGGACCAGCAGGTCTTACAGCCGGAGTTTATGCAGGACGTGCTGGACTCAAAGTAGCAATGATGGAAAAAGAAGCACCTGGTGGAAAAATGATTAAGACAGATATTATCTGTAACTATCCAGGTCATAAAGAAATTGAAGGTGTCAAACTATCCAT
The DNA here is from genome assembly GCA_964410635.1 of uncultured Erysipelothrix sp. Lineage (GTDB taxonomy): Bacteria > Bacillota_I > Bacilli_A > Erysipelotrichales > Erysipelotrichaceae > Erysipelothrix. The sequence continues at coordinate 29,287 of CAYPHX010000009.1, forward strand.
GGACATGTTTGAACATGCTTCAGAATCCAATGCAGATTACCTCTATGGTGATGTGACTAAGATTGAAACAAACGGAGATATCAAAACAATCCATACAGCAGATGGTTCAGAATATCATACATACGCAATCATTGCAGCGACAGGAACTGTTGAACGAACACTATGCTTCCCTGAAGATGAACTCTTACTTGGAAGAGGACTTTCATACTGTGCTGTCTGTGATGGTGCCTTTTATAAAGGTAAAGAAGTCATCGTCATTGGTGGGGGAAACTCTGCCCTTGAAGAAGCACTCTACCTAACGCAGTTTACTGAGAAAGTAAAACTTGTAATTAGACGTGATGTCTTTAG
>CAYPHX010000009.1:29734-35422 GCA_964410635.1 uncultured Erysipelothrix sp.
ACCTAACGCAGTTTACTGAGAAAGTAAAACTTGTAATTAGACGTGATGTCTTTAGAGCGGATGAACTTGTACAAAAACAAGTCCTGAATAATCCAAAGATTGAAATCTATAAAAAGCATATCGCAAAAGCATATATTATTGATGAAAATGATAAATTAGGTGGTGTGAAGTTCACAAATCTGGAAACAGGAGAAGATGTAGATATATTATCTTCAGGACTGTTCCCATATATTGGAGCAGATCCAGCCAGTTCATATTTAAAAGACCTAGGTGTTTTAGATGAAGAGGGCCATGTTATTGTGAATGATAGAATGCATACAACTCAACCAGGTATCTTTGGTGCGGGTGATATTAATGCGAAAAACTTAAGACAAATTGTTACTGCAGCAGGAGATGGATCGATTGCTGCTCAAGAAGCTTTTTACTATGTTCAAGCTTTAAAATCAAAATGAGTGATAGAGAACCTCTTTATATAAGGGGTTTTTTCATCTTTCACTAAACAATGACGTAGTTTCATAGTTTGTTTGGTATAATAGTTAAGAGAGGTGAAAATATGATAGTTAATAAAGTCGTACTTGTTACAGGAATATCCGGTGCAGGTAAAACAACCGCTATGGCAGTTTTAGAAGATATGGGTTACCACTGTATCGACCGATATCCGGCAACTCTAATATCCGAACTTATTGAAATGTTACAAAGTGATCAAGCAGGAGAACACCTAAGAAACTTGGCACTTTCTGTATCAGCCCAAGACTTTTTTGCGTTTAAGCAAGCTTTTGAGAATATTGAATGTGATTTAACCATTCTATATTTAGATGCAACATATGATTCACTTTTATTACGATATAAATATAATAGAAGAAACCACCCCTTACTGGTTTCAAAAAAAACCAACTCACTTGAAGAGTCCATTGAGTTTGAGATGGAATCTTTCTTCGAAGTAAGAGAGTATGCGACAATTATCATTGATACATCGCACTTATCAGTTCATGACTTATCAAAAAGAATACAAAATGTTTTCGCAATCTCATCTAAAAAAGCATTAACAATTAGTTTTATGTCTTTTGGATATAGACATGGTTTACCAAGAGATGCAGACTTAGTAATTGATGTACGATTCTTAAAAAATCCTTATTGGAATGAAAGCTTAAGAACACAAAGCGGTAATAATAGATCCGTATATGAATATGTTATGGAAGATGAAAAGACAAAGATTTTCTTAGAATTTTTTCTACCTTATCTTGATTTCGTACTGAATCAATATACAGATGACAATAAACATCACTTAACAGTCGCAATTGGATGTACTGGTGGCCAACACCGTTCAGTCTCACTGGTCAATTGGCTACAACGTCGCTATCGAGATGACTACCCTGTTTTTGTAAACCACAGAGATGTGAGTGAACAGGAGTATACAAATGACTAGAGTATGTGTTATTGGCGGTGGGACTGGACAATCCGTAATTTTAAAAGGCTTAAAACAATTAAATAATGTGGAGTTATCCGCAATTGTTACTGTTTCTGATGATGGTGGTAGTACAGGAAAACTTCGAAGTGAGTTTAATATGCCAGGTATGGGAGATATTCGAAATGTGATGGTATCATTGTCACCAGCGGATTCACTCTTACCACAAATCTTAGATTATCGTTTTGATGTGCTTGACTCAAAAAGCTTGGGTGGGCACAGTTTGGGAAACTTAATACTGACAGCCTTAACACAAAAGACTGGAAACTTCATGGAGGCCATTGCTTCAATTTCAGACATCTTAAAAGTCGAGGGTAAGATTATTCCTGCATCTCTTCAATCATTAACACTGATGGCTAGAATGGATGATGGTACGATTGTTAGAGGGGAATCCAATATACCCAAGTTTGCTAATCATATCGATGAAATATTCTATGATCAACCAGTACGTGCAACATATGAAGCTGTAGATGCAATTATGGCAGCAGATGTTATTATTTTAGGAGTGGGTTCTATCTATACATCCATATTACCCAATGTTATTTTCCCGGAAATAAAGAGGGCACTGCGAGATACAGATGCAAAAATAGTTTATTATTGTAATGCAATGACTCAACCTGGAGAAACAGATAACTACAGCGTTAATGATCATGTGGATGCTTTATTGAAACATATGGCAGCGGCGATTGATTTTGTAGTTGTTGATAATAATGAGTTTTCAAGTGAAGTATTGAGTCCATACTTAAAGAAGAAAAGTGAATGGGTTTTATTAGAAGATAAAGCAGTACCCTATAAAGTCTTACGTCATGATGTAGTGAGTTTAGAAAACGGATTAATTCGACATGATTCAAATAAGATTAAAAAGAGTTTTAAAAAGATTTTGGAGTTGATTTAATTGTCATATAGTAGTGAAGTAAAACATGAGATAACTCAAAGAAATTTGGATGATTTAGCAATCAGAGCACAGCTCTCTGCTTTTATGCATCTCAATGCAACAATGCATATTGTGAATAATCAGTTTGAACTTCAAATTCAAATAGAGAATGCTACGATTGCGAAAAGAATCTTTCAGCTTGTTAAACAGCGTTATGATGTCAATACAGAACTTACAACATTAAAAAGACAAAACCTGAATAAGAATAGTATCTATCGACTACGTATTACAGAAAAAGCAATGGCAATACTTGAAGACTTAGGTATTTATGGTAAAACAAGCTTTAAAACAGTGCCATACTCCCATATCGTGGTTAAAGAAAGTTCAGCGCAAGCCTATCTTGCAGGTGCCTTTCTTGCTTCAGGTAGTGTAAACTCTCCTTTGAAGCCAGATTATCATCTTGAAATATCTTGTAATACAGAAGAGATGGCAGAATTTATTGTGGGTATATTAGAACGTTTTTCTTTAAACTCTAAAATTACTAAAAGACGTACAAAGTACGTTGTATACATGAAACAAGCAGATATGATTGCAGATTTCTTAAAGATTGTTGGCGCATATAATATGACCATGCAGTTTGAAGATGTTAGAATTCAACGAGACTTCAGAAACTCAATGACACGACTTGACAATATGGAGCTTGCGAATGATATGAAAATCATGAAGGCAGGTAACAGGCAAATGGATGCTATTATCAATTTGATGGAACACAACCGCTTTAATCATTTGGATGAAAAGTTAACCGATGCAGGGAACTTGCGTATGGATTATCCAGAAGCCAGCCTTAATGAATTAATTGAAATATACTTTAGAGAAACAGGGAATCGTATTTCTAAATCTGGTTTACAACATCGTTTAAGAAAACTCATTGAACTATCAGAGAAGTTAGATGAAAAAGAAGAGTAAATAAGTTAAAATATAGCTAGAGGTGATATGTATGGAAATTATTAGTATAATTTTATTTATGATTGTCACATTTATAATCTTATCAATATTTTTTAAAGTGCTATGGTTTGTACTGCCATTTCTATTAATTGGCGCTGGCATAATGTATATTTACAATCAGTACTTTGCACCAAAAGAAGAACCAGTACATCGTCGAGAAAATGACGATATTGTTGATGTGGAGTTTACGGTAAGGGATGAAGAAGATGCAGATCAGTAAAGCGAAATTTGAAGAAAAAGATTTAATCATGCAATACTGGAAGCAGTCATTTCCTGAATCGCAAGGTATGGCCACAGAAGCATATTTTAGTGTCTATTACAATGAAGAGGAAAGCTATGTCTTGCGCAATGAGTTTGATGAAATCTTAGCATTTGCACAAGTAAGACCCAAAGTGCTTAATCTTGCAGATAAAAAACTGATGGTAAACTACATCACAAATGTATTCACCAGACCCAAATATCAAGGACAAGGTTATATGAAAAAGCTTATAGAAGGTATTTTGGAACAAAGTTCGAAAGAGAACATCATGACAATGTTGCGACCGTATGAACCTTCTGTTTTTAGAAGTCATGGATTTGAAAGTGTTATTTCACTTGTGGAATATACAATTAACAGTAATTCAATTCCAAGTTTTGGTACAGAAGGGATACTATTATCCCCAAGTCCATCAGACCTACTTGAAGTATATTCAAACTTCACTCAGTACTTTGATGGCTACTTTGATCGTGATGTAACTTATTTTGAAAAGTTGAATCGATATGTAAAAGCCAATGGTGGCGGTATAGTGGCTTTAAGTAGTGGTGAAGACAAGTTAGGCTACTGTGTTTATATCACCCATCAAACACATGTTGAAGTGATTGAATGTGCCTATGATATGAGTGGAACACTTATTAAGCTTCTATCATTTGTTGCGCGTGGGAAAAACAGAGTCACTCTTGTTACCAGTACATCTGAAAAGATGCATAAGTTATTTCCAGAGGCAAAACGTACAAGTTATCCATTTATGATGGCCAGACTTCATGACAAACATTTATTTGAAAGATTATTTTCTGTGAAAGTATTATCTGCTTATTCAGCATTTAATATCTCATCAAAGCCAAAATTTAACAGAGATTATCAATAATAATCAAGTCATATCATGTTTTAGATATGTGTAATGTAAAGGGTATCATTTCGATTAGTATTAAAGTAATAAAATTATATGTTGAAGTAAGTGTGAATCTTAACGAATAAAAAGCATTTGATAAGGCGTTCACAATTGACAATTCTCATTTGACTTCGTATAATTAGATTGTAACACAAGGAGGAATTATTACTATGGCAGTAAAAGTTGCAATTAATGGTTTCGGACGTATTGGTCGTTTAGCAGCACGCTACATGATCGGCTCAGAAGAAATGGAATTAGTAGCTGTTAATGACTTAACAGACTCAAAAACATTAGCTCATTTATTTAAGTATGACTCAGCACAAGGTCGTTTCGACAAAGATGTTGAAGTTAAAGAAGGTGCGTTCTTAGTTGATGGACAAGAAATTAAAGTGTTCAGCGAACGCGATCCTGAAAATCTACCTTGGGCAGACCTAGGTGTAGATGTAGTTATCGAAGCTACAGGTTTCTTCCGTACAGAAGAAGCAGCTGGAAAACACATCACAGCAGGTGCTAAAAAAGTAATCATTACAGCGCCAGCATCAGGAAATGTTAAAACAATTGTTTATAACACAAACCACGATACATTAGACGGTACAGAAACAATCATTTCAGGTGCTTCATGTACAACAAACTGTTTAGCTCCAATGGCTAAAACATTACACGACAATTTTGAAATCTCAAGTGGACAAATGACAACAATTCACGCGTACACATCAGACCAAAATCTATTAGACGCACCTCACGGTGACCTGCGTCGTGCACGTGCAGCAGCATCAAACATTGTACCTAACTCAACAGGTGCAGCAGTTGCTATTGGTCTAGTTATTCCAGAATTAAATGGAAAATTAGATGGTGGAGCACAACGTGTTCCAGTTATCACAGGATCAATTACTGAATTAGTTGCTATTGTTAAAAAAGAAACAACAGCTGAAGAAGTAAACGCAGCAATGAAAGCAGCAGCAGACGAATCATTCGGATATACAGAAGAACAATTCGTATCTTCAGACATTATCGGAATCGACTACGGATCACTATTTGACGCAACACAAACAAAAGTTACAACTATTGATGGAATCACAATGGTTAAAGTTGCGGCATGGTATGATAATGAAGCTTCATATACAAACCAATTAATCCGTACAGCAAAACACGTTGCTAGCCAAATCTAATTAATTTAATTAATATATGATTTAATC
>CAYPHX010000010.1:0-34833 GCA_964410635.1 uncultured Erysipelothrix sp.
CCCGATTTAAAAATAAAATGATTCAAGATGATCTAAGAAGAATCGCTAGAAACCCACTTCTAAAAGAGATCAAAGAAGGTTATAGTGAACTGTTTGAAATAGTAAAAGAAACTTCAAAGATTCTGAAGCTCAATGAGGATATTGTTGTCAGTGATGATGAGATTGCCTACCTAACCTTACATTTTGGAGCAGCAATAGAACGTCAGAAGTTCGCTGACAAACCGATGAAATTAGATTTAGGAGTAGTTTGTGCCAGTGGAATTGGAATTTCAAGTCTTTTATCATCAAGAATAAAATCCACTTTAATTGAAGTTGACCATGTGATCCCGCTTTCTGTTGAACAAGTACTTAATGATGAGTTAGTAGGCATTGATCTACTTGTCGCCACATTAGATATAGAATCAAGTATCCCAACAGTCTATGTTAATCCACTGTTGAAGGATGAAGATTTAAATTTAATCCGAGCCGCGATGAAAAAGGTACAACGTAAAAAGTATTACCCAATAGAAGATAGTAAACAATATAATGATAAAATAATTGAAGAACTTATTATTACAGAAATTAATTTAACACAAACAATTGAAGCAGTGATTCATTCACTTATAAATAAGATAGATGTGGGTGAATCGATGCATACAAAGATATTTGATGCCGTGATGCTACGGGAAAAACATGCATCATTGATTATCGAAGATAAGCGATTTGTAATGTATCATGCAAGTGTAAAGGAATTAGAAAAACCATATGTTGTATTCTTCAGAGCCAACAGCCCTCAAAGAAATTCAGTATATGAAGATATAGATGTAGGTGTCTTTATGATTATCCCGAAACCAGCTTTAGCTTACGATAGACGTACGCTCAGTAATATTTCAAAAATAATACTAAAAGAAGATGAACTGATAAAACACATCCAAGAAAAAAGGGATGATGAATTAAGGAAGTTACTAAGGACACAGATGGAGGAAACTTATGACTCATAACTTACGAATTCTTGAAAAGAAGAATATAAAATTACAACAGGCCAGCACTTCAAAACCACAAGCGATTAAAGACTCCGGTCAATTACTGGTAGATAGTGGGTATGTCGATGCTAAATATATTGATAGTATGATTTTAAGAGATGAAAATCTATCTGTATATATGGGAAGTTATCTTGCCATTCCACATGGCGAGTTTGAAGCAAAAGATTTGATACATCATTCAGGTATGTCTGTCCTTATTTATCCAGAGGGTATAGATTGGGATGGAAATACTGTTAAAATAGTTATTGGTTTAGCAGGATTGGGCGATGATCATATGGAGATTATTTCAAATGTCGCAACAATCTTTTCGGAAGAGGAAAATATCCAAAAGATCATAGAAGCAACTGATATAGAAAGTGTTTATAAATTATTTACTGAATCATAATTGATTAGTATAAATAAAGAAAAGGAACCTTGCGGTTCCTTTCAGTTTTTGTTTTGAACCTTCCAACTAGGGAAAAATGTTGTAGCATACATTGCTGCTGAGAATATTGCAGTAATGACGACCAAGGACAATAGTCCTTTTTTAATCATAATATCCATATTTGGTATCAACATAATGAGGACCATTGTGACATAGAATAGTGCTGTTGCAACTTTTCCAAACCACTTGGCTGCTGGTATTTCAATTTTCTTACGAAATGAAACATATCCCCCCAGTAACATTAAGAGATCTTTTAATAATATAATTGAGAAATAAGCTTTAAACTCTTGGATATAAAATATGAATGTCACTGCAATACAAGTCTGTGTGAGTTTGTCTGCTAGGGGGTCTAGAAGTTCTCCAAGACGTGTAATCCAGTTAAATGTTCTGGCTAAGAAGCCATCAAGTAAGTCTGTGATTCCAGAAATTAGGATGATGATTCCTGCTGCCTGTAAATCGCCCTCTTTTACCTTAATAATGAAAAAAGGTAATAGGAGTATCCTAGTAAAGGATAGTAAGTTAGGGATGTGTTTCATAATAACCTCTTCTTCTTTTTAATATTATAACATTAAATAAGAGACGAATTTAAATAAAAACCCCTTTTTCTTTTGGATTCCTTGTAGACTTGAGTTCTGGATCTTTATATTGAGATGCGATTACTGCTTTGTTCTCTTTTAAAGATTTAGGAACATCAATGATTCTTTGGTTTTTTGAACCTCTAAATAAGGTTTGTAGGCTGCGCTCAGCTAAGATGAATCGCCCATCAATTAGGATGTCTATTTGACTTAAAAACTTCTTAATATAAGGGTCCTTATGTCTTAATAATGCATCAATGGTATAACCAGAGTACGACCATAGACTATAGCCTTGTTCTTTTAAGATTTTTGCGATGCGATAGCAACTTTCTGCTTGTACAAAAGGTTCACCACCTGAGAATGTGACGCGTTTTAAGTCTCTATCTAAGACATCTTTTACAACATCATCAATACTTAAGATTTGGCCTCCATCATAAGGGATGGAGGCTTGGTTATGACAACCAACACACTTGTGTGGGCAGCCTTGAGTAAATATTACGGTTCTTAATCCTTCTCCATCAACAATGGAGTCATGAATTAGTGATGCGAGTCGAATACTCATTTGTGTTTGACACGATCACTTTCTTCAGATTTCTTAGCATCATTGAATCTGTCCAGTGTTCCTACAAGATATCCTGTGATACGTCTGATTCTTTCAAAGCCAGGTGTATCGTGGTCAGCTTCTAAGCGTCCACACTGCGGACAAACATCATTAATGATGCCAGTATACCCACAGACTGGGTCTCTATCTACAGGGTGGTTAATCGCACCATATCCGATTTCATATTTATGCATTTTTCTAATCACATCTTCAAAAGCTTCTAAGTTCTTTGATGTATCGCCGTCCAGTTCAACATAGGTGATATGTCCAGCATTTGTGAGTGCATGATAAGGTGCTTCTAATTTTAATTTCTCATCAATAGAAACATCTTTATATACAGGAACATGGAATGAGTTTGTATAGTAAGCACGATCTGTGATACCTTCGATATTACCAAAGATTGAACGGTCTACTCCGACAAATCTTCCGGATAAACCTTCAGCTGGTGTTGCGATAAGTGAGAAGTTTAAATTGTACTCTTCTGCATAAGCATCTGCTTTATCTCGCATATATCCAACAATCTTTAATCCCAATTCTTGTGCTGCTTCACTTTCTGCATGGTGTTCTCCAATAAGTGCTTTTAAACATTCAGCAAGTCCAATGAAACCAAAGGAGAGTGAACCATGTTTATAGACTTCGCGTAAGTTGGAATCATATTTTAGGTTCTCAGAGTTTTTCCAAACACCTTGACCCAATAAGAATTTAAAGTTTGCGACAGATTTAGAACATTGAATTTCAAATCGTTCTAAAAGTTGGTCTTTTGTGAGTTCCATCAAATGATCTAACTCTTTAAAGAAAGCATCAAAGTCTGGTTCTTCATTATTTAAGATACCATGTTTGATTCCCAATCTTACAAGGTTGATTGAAGTGAAACTTAAGTTACCACGACCGACGACTGTTTGATCTTCAGGGTCAGTCACATCAGACATGACACGGGTTCTACATCCCATATATGTACATTCTGTTTCATAGCGTCCTTCTTGATAGTATTCGAAGTTGAAAGGTGAATCGATAAATGAGAAGTTAGGGAATAAACGTTTAGCACTTGTTTTAATAGCAAGTTTAAATAAATCATAATTTGGATCTTCAGGATTGAAGTTAACGCCTGATTTTACTTTGAAGATTGAGATAGGGAAGATAGGTGTTTCACCTTTACCTAAACCATCATCAAGTGCAAGTAAATAATTCTTTAGAACCATTCTTCCTTCAGGTGTTGTATCTGTTCCAAAGTTAATGGAACTAAATGGTACTTGAGCTCCAGCTCTTGAATGCATTGTATTTAGATTATGAATGAAAGCTTCCATCGCTTGGAAGGTAATACGATCCACTGTAAGCAGTGCTTTTTCATAAGCTTTTTCTATGATTGCTTGTGCTTCTTTGTTGTCTGTAAAACTATGAATCACATCAAGATCAATCTCAATTGATTCTAGTGCATCAATTTGAGTAACAATAGATTCAAAATCTACAACATCGATTAAGTCGATGACATCTAAGAAGTCATAGGCACGTTGTTTAAACTGTTTCTTAAATGTTGCAAGGACACCAGGTGCCATATAGTAATCAAAAGCAGGAATACTTTGTCCACCGTGTTGGTCATTTTGATTGGATTGAATTGCGATTGCCGCCAAGGCTGCATAAGACATAATGTCATTTGGTTTTCTTAAATGTCCGTGTCCTGTTGAGAAACCATTCTTAAAAAGCTTACTTAAATCAATTTGATTACAAGTTGTAGTTCCCATAGGAAGGAAATCTAAGTCATGAATATGGATTTGTCCTGAATCATGGGCTTCATAGAAGTCTTCACTCATTTGGTAGGCTTTTGCGAACTCTTTAGATACTGTAGATCCAAATTGCAACATCATACCCATTGGGGAGTTACCATCTACGTTGGCATTTTCTCTTTTTGCATCATCTTCTAATGCTTCTTTTTGGTTTAGTTGTTCAATTGCTTTAAGGAACTTGTGTTGTTTAGAAATAAATATTTTGCGTGATTCATTTCTACGTGTACGGTATGAAGAAAAAGAGTCATAGACATCAATATAGTTTTGTCTTAGAAGTTCTCTTTCAATTAAGTCCTGGATATGTTCAATTGAGATATATGTTTCGCCCTTGGTCGAAGCGCGAATTGTATCCAATACAGCCATGTAGACTTTATTTGCATCTTCTCCGTTATACTTTGGGTTTTCAAGTGAGTCAAAGCCTTTCTTAATTGCAACAGCGATCTTTTCTCCGTTGAAATCAGCTTTTTGATTATTTCTTTTTAGTATGATTAGTTTTTCCATGTTATTACCCCTTCATTCTCTTACTAAAATAAGGATAATAAGATATCTGTACGTAATCAATAGAAAACGTGAAAATTTTCTCTTGTGAACATACTTCACAAGTACAACCGTTAAGTATTTATCGTTTATCGTTAAAGTGTGCTATAATATTCACAGGTGATAATAATGATTGTAGTGAGATTGGATCGTGTATTGGCAGATAGAAAAATGAGTTTAAAAGAGCTTTCTGAAAAAACTGAAATATCAGAAGTAAACCTTTCGCGTCTTAAAAATGGTCATGTGAAGGCAATTCGCTTCTCTACATTGAACGCAGTTTGTGAAACCTTAAAGTGTCAACCAAGAGATTTATTGGAGTTTTACTACGATATATAGTGAAAGACATACTTATATGGCTTGATTTCTTGTGTTTTGGCACGATTTTTGATAATATTTAAATGTTATTTGAAAGGCATGAGATTATGATAAAAACAATTTTATTAATCGTATCAATTTTATTAATTTTACTATCATTATTACAAGGTGGTAAGTCAGAAGGTTTTACAGGTGCTTTTACAGGAAGTGCTGGACTTGATTTGTTCTCAAACACTAAAGAACGTGGCGCAGAGAAAGTAGTATCTAACCTAACGATGGTTACAGGAATACTATACTTTGTACTCGTGATTTTAGTCTTGATTGTAAACTAAGAAAACAAACCGCTGACGCGGTTTTTTTTAAACAAAAAAGAGGTATTATGAAAGATTTAGACAAAAATTATGACGATATAAAACTAATACTATATCGTGACATTAAAGAAGAAAAAACAGAAGCAGTGATTGAACATTTAAAGGAAGCTTTAAATTTAGGAGAGCTGGCAATTAAAACTGTCTTAGATGAGATGGTTGAAGCGAAAGATATCCTTATTATTGAGGATAACTTATACATCCTAGATAATATTCATTTTAGAATGGATGCCTTAAGGGTAATTCGTGGAAAATTTGCTTTTGTAGGAGATGGCCCTGATGCAGTATATATTGCAGCAGAGGATTTTAAAGATGCATTGGACTCAGATATTGTCTTGGTTAGAATTCGCCATGGACAAAGAATATTTGGTCACATTGAAGCCATCGTTGAACGTAAAAAAGAATACCTACTTGGAACATTAAACTTAGTTAAAAATCGTTTTGTCTTTGAACCTTATGATCGAAAGATTCCCAACCAAGTGGAATTTGTTCCTAATAATATAGAACCGATTGCAGGTCAAAGAATCATCGCAAAAATACTTGATGTTAAAAAAGGCGTCATCTCAGTTTCTTTAGAATCTGTTTTAGGTATGAAAAATGATCCAGGAGTGGATGTACTTTCCGTTCTTTTTGAACATGATTTAGAAACAGACTTTAATGAGGAAGTATTGTCAGAAGCAAAAACAATTCCTGATAAAGTTCTTGAAAGTGAATTAGAAGGTAGAATTGATCACAGGGATCAGTTTGCGATTACCATTGACGGTGAAGATGCAAAAGATTTGGATGATGCAATTTATTTAGAACGACTCAATAAAGGTTATAGACTTTATGTTCATATCGCAGATGTTTCTCATTATGTAAAAGAAGCAACAGCAATTGATGAAACAGCCTACAATCGTACATCTTCAATCTATATGGTGGATAGGGTTGTTCCTATGTTACCAAGAAACATATCAAATGGTGTTTGTTCATTAACACCCAATGTTGAAAGACTGACATTGACATGTAAGATGGATATCGATTTAAATGGTGAAATATATAATTATGAAATATACCCATCCGTAATCTCATCTAAACGTCGCATGAGTTATGCTGAAATCAATGATGGTGAAGACTTTGGTAATGAAACAGAAATGATTGAGATGATGTTACATTGTGCTGAAGTACTGGGTAAACGTCGCAGTATTGAAGGATCCATTGACTTTGAAACAAGTGAATCTGTATTTTTGGTGGATGCTGATGATAATATCTTAGATATTTCAGCACGCGTATCAGGTAAAGCAGAAAAAATGATTGAACACTTTATGGTTAGTGCCAATGAGTCTGTCGCAAAATATGCAAGATACCAGGAATTACCTGTACTCTATCGTGTGCACGAGAAACCAGATCAAGATAAAATGAAGGATTTAGCACATACTCTACTTATTTTAGGTTATAGACTCAGAGGAAACTTAAGTGATGTGCATCCAAGTGAACTACAAAAAGTTATGAAGTTCTTTGAAGATAAAGATGAACACCTTGTTGTCTCACGTCTCATGTTGCGTTCAATGAAAAAAGCACGCTATGAAGCGCAGCCAAAAGGACACTTTGGTTTGGCGCTTGATGACTATGCTCACTTTACAGCACCGATTCGTCGTTATTCAGATTTACTAACACATAGAAACTTAAGAAAATATATCTTTGATCACAACTTTACTGAATTTAAAGAAGATCATGTCTTTACTGAAGAAGCAGCACAACATATCTCAGAGAAAGAACGTAGCATTCTCGATGCAGAACGTGAAGTTGAGAAAATGAAGAAAGCTGAATACATGCGTTCTAAAATCAATGAAGAGTATGAGGGTATTATTTCAGGTGTTTCAAATTTTGGAATATTTGTAGAACTCCCAAATACAGTTGAAGGTGTCATTCCTTTAAAAACATTGAGAGATGACTTCTATACACTGGATCAAAAAACACACAAACTTATGGGTGAAAGAACAAAGAATGTTTATGGCTTAGGACAAGCTGTGAAGATTAAAGTAGAATCTGTGGATAACTTAGAAAATGATGTTATCTTCAGTTTACGTAATACAAAACGAAGAAAGAAAAGACGTCCAGATCAGAAATATGATCGCCGCGATGATCGTCGTGGAGACAGACGTAATGGAGGCAAGAAACATGGTACACAGCGTCGCAAAAAATAGAAAAGCCTACCATGACTATTTTATCGAAGATACAATAGAAGCAGGTCTTGTTTTAGTCGGGACTGAAATTAAAGCCATCAGAGAAGGTAAAGTACAATTAAAAGAAGCCTTTGTTTCAATAAGAGATGGTGAAGCATTAGTTAAAAGCATGCATATTGGTCAATATAGCCATGGTAATGTTTGGAATCATGATGAAACAAGAGATAGAAAGCTTCTATTACATAAACATCAAATCAAACAATTAGAGCGCAGTGCACAAGCACAAGGATATACAATACTACCCTTACATATGTATTTAAAAGGGGGGCGTGCAAAGCTTGTTATTGGTTTGGGTAAAGGGAAGCACCTTTATGATAAACGTCAGGTTGAGAAAGAACGAAGTATGGATCGCCAAATTCAAAGAGCAATGAAAGAATATGGTAGATAATATCGCTTGTATAAAGGCTTAAAACATTGTATTATTGAACTAAGACATGGAGGTAAAAAACATGGGTAAATGGATATTTATTGGTGTGGTAGTACTCTTAGTACTATATGTAATTAGCGTATATAACTCACTGGTTCGAGGACGTAACTTAGTAAAAGAAGCATTCTCAGCAATGGATGTATACATGAAGAAACGTTACGATCTAATTCCAAACGTGGTTAATACGGTTAAGGGATATGCAAATCATGAAAAAGAAACTCTTGATGCAGTTATCTCAGCACGTAATAAAGCAGCATCAGCAAATACAGTTACAACACAAGCTGAAGCAGAAGGAGAATTGAATCAGGTAATGAGTCGTCTCTTTGCTTTAACAGAAAGCTATCCTGATTTAAAAGCAAATACGAATTTCATGGATCTACAAAAACAGTTACAAAATATTGAAACTGAAATTGCACAATCTAGAAATTACTATAATGCGACAGCCCGTAGGTATAATGACCAAACTATGGTCTTTCCATCCAGCATCGTTGCGAATATCTTTGGTTTCACACAAGAATCAATGTTTGAAATTACAGATGTCACACAACGTGAAACAGTTGAAGTTAAATTTGATTAAGGGGTCATTCCCCTTTTTTCTTTATTGAGAAGGTGATGCAATGAAAAAAACACTAATTTTAATCTTTAGTATGTTGATGCTAACTTTAAGTTTTAAACCTGTGCAAGCAGCAGAAATAGACAACTTACCAGTTTATGGTGAAAACTTTTCTATTTCCATGTATGTCAAAGAAGATGGGCTCGTTGAAATATCAACAAGTGCAGATATTGTCTTCAATCAAAAAAGACAAGGAATTTTCGTGACAGTCCCAGTCAAATATTCAGACTATGGCTTTTCCGCTATAACTGGGAATACAGAAGATGATAATAGAACTTACTACTTTCCAGTATCAAAATTTAAATCAAACTCTCATAATTATGTAGAAGAAGATAGATCGTTAGAACGTGTTGTCTATAGACTCGGAAAAGAAGGTAAGTACTTAACTGGACCCGTTCGATTCGACTATAGCTATAATATTCAAATGAGAGATTTAGAACTATCAAAAGGTACACAACTATTTTTGATGGACTTAATTGGTTCAAAATGGGAGTATCCATTTAAGAACATAGACTTTCAGATTCAGTTCGAAAAGCCTATTGATGGCTCGAAAATAGAATTTGAAACAAGTGAAAGAGATCAAGACATACAGTTTACTTATGATGAGAAAACACAGACAATCAAAGGATCCTACAACAAACCTACGGGAAAATACAATGCACTGACAGTGTATGTTCCTTTAGAAAATGGATACTTTAAGTATGCCAGTCTTGATCATACAAAGCTGGGAATTGCGATTATGGCACCTTTGATGCTTGTAGTCGTATTCTTAAGAAGAAAGTATGTCGTAGCACACCCTGTTATCACAACAGTTGGATTCAGTGCGCCTCATGGACTTAACAGTGCCGATGTGGGTTATATTCACAAGGGCAACATGGTAAGTAATGACGTGGTCTCATTAATTATTTATTGGGCAGATAAAGGTTTCTTAAACATTATTGAACATGATGATAAAGAGATAGAACTCATTAAGGTTCAAGACATCAATGCTGGAAGAGCAGAAGAAGTTATCTTATTCAATGAACTATTCAAAGATAGAGAATCTGTCTTTATCAGTAAATTAAAAAACAGTTTCTATACGCACATCAACCGTGCAATATTAGGGATGACACAAAGCTTTACGAAAAATCCAGAAAGAAATATTTACAATAAGAAATCACAAGTTGTCTTAGTCGTAACATCAATACTAACACTTATCATGGCAGTTGTTATGGGTAGTATCATGATCTTTACTACAACTGGCCTGATGGAAATGGCTTTAATTGGTGGACTTATTGCAATGGGTGTCTCACTCTTTATAATTATCTTTATGGGAGCTTTATCAACGCTAATTATTGTAAATGAAAACAAGGGCTTGTATCATATTTTATATGTCTTACTTGGAGTAATCAATATTGCAATGTTCATGATTATGGGTCGTATTGGTCAAGTAAATCAAATTAACTCAGCCATTATGACTGTAATGTATGCTGTAGCACTCTTCCAAGCTACTTCAAGCCTTCAGTTCACAGAACAAGGCGCAAAGTGGAAAGGTGAAGTCTTAGGACTTAAACGTTTTATTGAAACAACTGAGATTGAACGACTTAAAATGTTTGTTGAAGAAACACCGCAAATTTTCTACAACATTTTACCTTACGCTTATGTACTGAATTTAACAGATGCATGGGCTAAAAAGTTTGAAACAATTGCGATTGAAGAACCTGTTTGGTATCAAACAACGAGAACAGGTATGTTTAATCCATACTTCATGACGCGATCATTATCCAGAAATATGGCTGTGATGAATTCTACAATGAGTTCAGCACCACAATCAACAGGATCATCAGGTGGCGGCTTCTCATCAGGAGGTAGCTCTGGTGGTGGATTTGGTGGCGGCGGCTTCGGTGGTGGCGGCGGCGGTTCATGGTAATAAATTAGGTGGCCTTGTGTCACCTTTTCTTTTAGGGGGGGATTATTTTGAAATTTGTTTATGTAATCATGGTGTTCATATCAGTTGTACTGCTTATAACAACAATGATTCTTTACTTTATTTTTGGTAAAGACTATCCAATTATTGCACCAATCAATTTTGATGTACCTAAAGATTATAATAGTGCAGAGCTTTGTTATATCTTAGAGTCAGAGTTTACAACACAAAGCATTCTATCTTTGTTTCTATTTTGGGCATCAAAAATATTATTAGAATAGAGGAAGTTGGAAGAAATAACTTAAGATTTGTTAAGTTAAGAAAGCTAGATACTAACAATGATCAAGAAAAAAGATTCTTTGATGAAATCTTTACTGATAGGGAAATCATCACAACAGTCCAACTTAAAAACAACTTTGCTTTTGCGATTAATTATACAAAGAAATATTTTAAAGAACGCTTCATCTTAGATAAATCAATCTATGATAGTGTTTCCACACATATCCAACAAGTACTTACAATAATACTGGCGATCTTCTTGGTATGCTTGTACCGAGTATTAAAGTATCTTGCATTCAAAGATCTCTTTGAAAATTTTGAAATGTTGTTCCTTGAGTTTCTATTTATATATTTAATCATCGCAAGTGCCATCAAGATGATTGAGACGCTGCGCCAAAAGACTTTCTTTTATATGGGTCTATTAATCTTCTATGGATTATCCTTAACATTGTTTGTACTGGGCTTTGGATTTAGATATAATTTAGAGGTAATGATTTTAGCTTTCACTCTTATATGTTTTATCCTCTCATTATTATTTGTGTCTCGTATGAAAAGACTGAGCCGAAAAGGCGCTTATCTATATGGGCAAGTATTGGGATTGAGACGTTATTTAGAATATGTGGAAGTTTCTCAAATAGAAATGTTTGCACAAGGTACACCAGAAAGATTTTATCAAAGTCTTAGCTTTGCGTATGCGCTTGGCTTAAGTGAAGTTTGGTATCATAAACTGGAGAGAATCAGCACCATTTCGAATCATAAGATTGACATAAGCTATATTGGTTTAATTAATAAAGAACTTGATGATGTATCCTACATCTTAAATCAAGAGTGAATGGAGTTTGCATGACGTATTTAAAAGGGTATCGAATAAGAGCCATTATTGGAATTATATTTAAATTTATAGAAGCAGTCTTTGAGTTGCTTCTTCCTTTTGTGATGGTAATTTTAATAGACAAAGGAATCAATGCAAAAGATATGAACTTAATTTATTTACTCGTGCTTCTTATGGTTGTTATGAGTATTTTAGGATATCTATCATCCATCACCTGCCAATATAATGCTTCTATAGTATCTCAGGGCGTTGGTGGAAAATTGAGAACTGCTTTAATGAAAAAGATAAATGAGTTCTCTTTAGTAGAGATGAATCAATTCGGTGCTTCAACACTGGTTAATAGAATGATTGTTGATATTAATCAAGTGCAAATTATGGTTGCTATGACGATACGCTTGGCAGTACGTGCTCCGATGTTAATGGTGGGATCTTTATTTATGCTCTATCAAATCCACCCAAGTATCGCAAAAACACTGTTGATGGTATTTCCACTATTTATAATTGTCATATCCTTCTTTATGTATTTATCCTTAAAATACTA
Source organism: uncultured Erysipelothrix sp. (assembly GCA_964410635.1). Lineage (GTDB taxonomy): Bacteria > Bacillota_I > Bacilli_A > Erysipelotrichales > Erysipelotrichaceae > Erysipelothrix. Next base: position 12,447 of record CAYPHX010000010.1, read on the forward strand.
TAAAAATGTACAACTGGCTTTGGATAATTTAGTATCCAAGGTTCAAGAAATCTTAAGTGGTATGCGCATTGTACGTGCTTTCTCTACCTCAAATATAGAAAGCGATAAAATTAATAAATTAAATAATGATTTAAATAAAAAGAACAAACGATTGGGATTTTCCACAACATTATCAGGACCAATTACGATGTTTTTAATGAATGTTGTGATGCTTGTGTTAATTTATCAGGGTGCACTATTTGTAGATACAGGTGCTATGTCACAAGGACAAATGGTAGCTATTATTAATTACTGTACACAACTTGTTTTAGCTCTTGTTGTATTTATGAATCTTGTGATGATCTATGCACGAGGTTTTACAGCAAGTACGCGTCTTAAAGAAATATTAAATGTAGAACCTGTGATAAAGAATGCGGATCAAGCAATTCTAGAGTTGGATGAGCCATTAAGTATTCACTTTGAAAATGTATCATTCTCATATCCAGATGAGAAAAGAAAAATTATCTCAAATATGAGCTTTATCATTGAAGCGGGAACACAAGCCGGCTTTATCGGATTAACAGGAAGTGGAAAAACAACACTGATGCACTTATTGATGCGTCACTATGATGTGGATGAAGGGGCAATTTATATTAATGATATTAATATAAAGCATATTGATCTAAAAACACTTAGAAATCATATTGGATTTGCAACACAAACATCCGGGTTTTTAGAAGGAACACTTTATGATAATGTTGCGATGTCTCGCGATGTGGATGTAGAACATGCACTGTTGATGGCCCAGGCACATGAAGTCTTGGAAAAAGGATTGGACTACAAGATTCAAGCAGAAGGCAGAAACCTATCAGGCGGGCAAAAACAACGCATTAATATTGCGCGTGCACTTGCGACAAATCCAGGGATCCTAATTTTAGATGACTCACTTTCAGCACTTGATTATCTCACAGATAAGAAGCTTAGACAGAATTTAGAAAAACATTATAGTAATACAACATCTCTTGTGATTACCCAGCGTACGACATCACTCATGAATGCCGATACCATATATGTTCTTAACAAAGGTACATTAGAAGATGCAGGAAACCATGAGAGCCTCTTGAAGAAAAATAAACTCTATCAAGATATTCATGCAACTCAAGTTAGAGGTGATCAACATGATTAAAACTTTAAAACAAAAGAAAATCTATGTCATTCTATCTTTATTACTTGCAACTGTTGGAAACTTTGCCATGGTTTTAACACCATTCTATTTAGGGCTTGCAATAGACCAAATGATAGATAATGCCGTTAAATTTAATCTTGTTCAAGAGAATCTAATCAAAGCATTGATCTTATTTTTAACCAGTTTTATATTTGTATTTCTATCAAACTATTTATCCTTTGTAATTGGAAGTGATGTCGTTAAAGACTTAAGAAATCAAGTCCAAGAAAAAATGTTCAAGCTGCCACTTTCTTATCTGGATACACAAAGTCATGGTTCCGTTGTTAATCTACTATCCAACGATAGTGACCTTGTGTTAGATGGCCTATTTCAACTATTATCACAAATACTGGGTGGTGTGGTAGTTATTGTTACAGCAACAATCTTTATGTTAAAGATCCATGTTGGTATGAGTCTTGTTGTATTTATGACGATTCCCTTTGTGTATATCACATCACACTTCGTTTCAAAAAGTTCAGTAAGAAGTTTTCGTTCTCAGCAAAGTATTGCAGGTGAGTTGAATGGTTTTGTATCTGAAGCAATAAGGAATCATGACTTGATTCTCAATACAAATTATCAATCAGTTATTCAAAAGCGTTTTGAGAGTTTAAATAAAGATTTCAATAAGGTAGGACAAAAGGCTCAGTTTGTCTCATCACTCACAAATCCAACAACACGTGTTGTGAATAATGTTTCCTATGGGATTCTTGGTTTAGTGGGTGCATTAAGTATTCTAAAAGGTAATCTGAGTTTGGGGCTTTTCACTTCTTTCTTGAGTTATGCAATGATGTTTTCTAAACCATTTAATGAACTGAGTGCAAACTTATCACAAGTCTTCTCAGCAAGTGCTGCATTTGAATTAATATCTAAGTTTTTATCTGAAGAAGAAATCATTGATCAAGGTAAGATTGAGATTGAAAGTACAGGTAACATTGATTTTAAAAATGTAGACTTCTCATACGTCAAAGACAAACCATTGATTAAAAATTTAAATCTAAATGTAAAATCAAAACAAAAAATTGCGATCGTAGGACCAACAGGCTCTGGAAAATCAACGCTCATTAATATCCTCATGCGATATTATGAAATAGATAAAGGAGAAATCTTATTAGATCACCAAAAGATAGACAGGCTAAAAAGAGAAAGCCTACATCAAAATATATCCATCATATTACAAGATCCATGGTTATTTGAAGGGACCATCTTAGAGAATATTCGCTATGGGAATCCATCAGCAAGTCTTGAAGATGTTATGTCAGCTGCAAAAAGAGCAGATGTCCATGAAACAATCATGGGCATGGATAAAGCGTATGACACCTATATCACTCAAGGTGCCAGCAATATATCTAAAGGACAAATGCAATTGATTACAATTGCAAGAGCCTTGTTAAGTGATGCTTCAATATTAATATTGGATGAAGCAACATCCAGTATTGATAGTTTAACAGAAAAAAGAATTCAATCAGTCTTCACTGAAATCATGAAAGAGAAAACATCTTTCTTTGTTGCACACAGACTTTCAACAGTTATTGACTCTGATGTTATAATTGTAATGAAAGAAGGGGAGATTGTTGAACAAGGGACACACCAAGAATTAATGGATGCACAAGGCTTTTATAGAACACTATTTGATAGCCAATACTAATTATGAATATTGGGTGAATAGTCATATAATAATCTAATATTTATGTTATTGTAAATAGCAGTTCTAAATCACATAATTCATGATATAATGAACATGACTAGGAGGTTTTTATGCCACTAAATATAGCAACATTTGAAACAATCTTACGCATTATAAATGTCTTAATAGACTTTTCAATCGTATGGGTTTTAATTTATTACACATTAAGAGTCGTTAGAAATAACTCAAGAACGGTCCAGATTTTTAAAGGGGTCGTTTTAGTTATACTTGTACGATTTATTGCTTATTACGTTGGATTAAAAGTTGTGCTAGCATTAGCAGACTTTGCAATTCAATATGGAATGCTACTCTTCGCGATTATTTTCCAACAAGAGATTCGTGGATTACTGGAGCGTTTGGGTAAGACAACAGTCTTCTCATCACTACACAGTCTTTCAGGAAATGCTAAAGAGAAATTGATCAATGAACTTGTAGATGCAACGATGACATTATCAAGAAGCAAAACAGGTGCAATCATTACATTAGAACAAGGTCACTCCTTAACTGATTTTATCAAAACAGGAACACCGATTAATTCTTCTGTAACTGCAGATTTGCTTACTTCAATCTTTGTAACGACAACACCACTACATGATGGTGCTGTAATTATCCAAGGAGATAGTATTGCTTGTGCCTCGGCTTATTTCCCTACAACATCCCTTGACTTACCACCAAGATATGGTGCACGTCACCGTGCGGCCTTGGGCGTTTCTGAAATTACAGACTCTATTACCATTGTAGTATCAGAAGAAACAGGAACCATTTCAATTGCTGAAAATGGCAAGCTAACAGAGATGGACGAGCAAAGTCTTAGAGATTTCTTAAGTGCATTAATTCAAAATACTGAAACAGAGATTTCAAATAAGATTGAATTAAAAACAACTAAGAAATTAAACTTACAAAGATTTAACGTTGACCCACTAAAAGTTGAAGAAGTAACAGAAGAAGATGACTTCTTCGCAGGATTCTTTAAGAAGTCAAAGGTTAAAGAAAATAAGAATGAAGACAAATCTTTAAAATCACTTTTCGCAAAGAAAAAAGATGAAGAAGAAAAAGACGATAAAGAAACTAAATCAAAACGTAATATCTTTAAAAAAGATAGAAAAGATGAAGTAGATGTTGAAGATGATGTGGACTCAGGTTTGGAAGCACTGAAGAGTGCAACCAGTCGCCAAAAATCACCAGACGAAGACACTGAAGTAGTGTCAAAAGAAAGTGAGGATGAAGACAATGAGTGAAAATCAAAAACCAAAAAGAAAACCAGAAGATAAATTAGAAATTGCTGAAAGAATTGCACGACAAACAGAGAAGTTTACTGCACGTACTGAAGCAGTTGGTAAAGTACTTAAACAAGGATTTAGATGGTTCAGTGCATGGTTTGATCGTATTGTATTCAATCCAAAATATGCACGAATCGTAGCCTTTGCTTTTGCAATATTAGTTTATCTAACATTCTCTACAGAAAGAGTAGACACAGTTGTTCAAGCCAAATCGCTCTCTAATGTCTCAGTCAACGCGATATATAATCGCGAAATGTATGAAGTAGTTGGTATTGAAGATGTTGTTGAAGTTGATATTATTGGGGATTACTCCGATATTATTGTAGTTGAACCAGAAGAAATCACAGCAGAGCTTGATTTAAGAACACTGGGCGAGGGAACACACCAAGTAGATTATGTTCCTGTAGGTGTATCATCACGCGTTAAGGCAACGGTAGTTCCAGCCTCAGCACGTGTAACGATTAGAATTAAAGAAACAAAAACAATGGCCTTATCTTATGAGTTCATTAACCAAGATAAATTGGGCGACCAATATGTTCTGGGTGATGTAACCTTGGATACACGAGATGTAACAATCTCCGCATCTAAAGAGACACTAGAAGACATAGCCTTTGTTAAAGCGTTAATTGATGTTGGTGGTAAGACCATGACATTCGATCAAGAAGCAACAATCGTAGCTTATAACCAACAGGGAGAGCGTCTTGCGAATGCAGATGTTATTCCACGTGTTGTAAAAGCAACAGTTGAAGTATCATCGCCTAATAAGACTGTGCCAATCTTTGCGCGATTTGAAGGTGAGATACCAAACAAACAAGCCGTTGACTCCATTACGATGGATCATGAAGCCATAACAATTTATGGACAACAAGCAGTCTTGGATACAATTGATGAAATCGTTGTAACCATCCCTGCAACAGGACTAACAGCTGGAAAACTAACACACAATATTACATTACCTGCAGGTGTGAAGCATGGTAGTGTCTCAAAAGTAAGTATTGATGTGAAACTTGCTGATATGGTCGAAAAAGAATTTGAAGATATAGAGATAGTGTACCGAAGTAACATTCATGGATACAAAATTAAAGCATCCAGTGAAGCTGACTTCACAACAACCCTAAAAATAAGAGGGACAAAAGCGAACGTAGATAAGTTTGATCCAAGTGATGTAATTGTCTATGTTAACATGCGTGATATTGAGGTTGGAAACAATCAAGAGCTCAAACTATACTTAGATGAGCAGTTACCACTTCTTAATATTACAACCAACAAAGAAGCAATCATTGTTGATATCATAGAGTAGGAGATATTATGAATAAATACTTTGGAACCGATGGAATTAGGGGGGAAGCCAACGTATTACTAACACCACTTTTAGCATTAAAAGTTGGAGAATACTTAGGTTATAAATTTAAAAATGAAAAACTGGTAATTGGTAAAGACCCAAGACAATCATCCGACATGCTAGAGCACGCTTTAGCAAGTGGGATGGCATCACAGGGGGCACATGTCTCACTTATGGGTGTGTGTTCTACACCAGCTTTAGCCCATGTTATTAAGGAAAAAGGATTTAAAGGTGGCGTGATGATCTCAGCCAGTCATAATCCATTTCATGACAATGGTTTAAAGATTTTCAGTGAAACAGGATTAAAAATATCAGAAGCACTAGAAAAAGAAATTGAGAGTTATATTAGAGGCGAAATTACTTTGGATAAACCCAATACAATCGCCACAATTAAAGATTATCCAGAAGGATTACAAAGCTATATTGATACAGTAGAAAAAACTGTTGATGTCCGCTTTGATGGACTTAAGATCGTCCTTGATCTGGCCAATGGATCCGCAACAGCAGGAGCAGTACAAATCTTTACAGACTTAGGTGCAGAAGTTGTTGTGATGAATAATGAAGCCAATGGAATCAATATCAATGATCATGCGGGATCAACGCATATGTCATATATCCAAGAAAGAGTCATCGCAGAAAAAGCAGATTTAGGATTTGCATTTGATGGTGATGCAGACAGAGCCCTTGCTAGTGACCACTTAGGAAAACTAGTTGATGGGGACAAAATTATTTATATTCTAGCAAATGATATGAAGGCTTCAGGAAAACTACCGAAAAATACAGTAGTATCCACAGTTATGGCAAACTTAGGCTTTATGATTTCAATGAAAGCACAAGGTATTAACGTTATTACAACAGATGTAGGTGACCGCCACGTTGCAAAAGAAATGTATGACAACAACTACCTATTGGGTGGAGAACAATCAGGACATATCTTATTAAAAGAACATGCAACAACAGGTGATGGGATTCTTACAGCACTTAAACTAGCAGAATCAGTTGTAAAAAATAAGAAGTCACTACACGATTTATCAGAAGCATGTCTATCTTATCCACAGTTATTAACAAATATTTATGTCGATGATAAACATGAAGTGATGAATAACGAGAAATTAAATAACCGCATTAAAGAATTAGAAAATGAATTGGGCGAAGATGGAAGAATCTTAGTCCGTGCTTCTGGAACAGAGCCGATGGTTCGTGTAATGGTTGAAGCAAAAACAGATGATATTTGTATTCGCTTATCAAGTGAACTAGAAGGAATTGTAAACAACTTGTAAAGGAGTGGTTTAAATGAAATATGTCATTAACGTAGTAGAAGATGAAAAAGATTTAAATGAGCTTGTAAAAAGTTACTTGGAACAAGCAGGTTATGAAGTACGTTCGTATTTAACATATGAACATGCTAATGCCCACATTCACGATGACGATGTACATTTATGGATCTTAGACATCATGTTAGACGACAAAAGTGGTTTTGATTTAATTGAACGCATCCGTGCGTACTCAAAAACAACACCAGTAATCTTTATGTCGGCAAGAGATAAAGAGTTTGATAGAATTATTGGATTAGAAAAAGGAAGTGATGATTACATCACTAAACCATTCTCACCAAAAGAGCTCGTCTTACGAGTCAACAACATCATAAAACGCGTTTATAACCAAGATGTTCAAATTGAAGTTGATGGCTATATTATTGATGAAAAACAAAGAAAAGCAATCAAAGATGACAGTGCACTGGAACTTACAACTAAAGAGTTTGATCTGTTGATGTTATTTGTAAAAAACAGAGGTATTGCCTATACACGTGAACAAATACTTGTCCATGTATGGGAAACAAATTACTTTGGTTCAGACCGTGTAGTAGATGATACACTACGCCGTTTAAGAAAGAAGATGCCAGATCTTAATATCCAGACTATTTATGGATTTGGATATAGATTGGGATGAAACATATAAAGAACTTTATTAAAAAAATTCCATTGACACAACAACTCTTCTTGATGGTTGTCTCATTGTCGATATTTTTAGTATCGTTCTTTTTTGGTTTTATGACTTACTCAGTAGATACATTTGTTGAAGCGCAAATGTATAATGTAATTCATCAAAATCAAAAGAGCGTAGTAGAAAACTATCTTTTAGGTAAAACTGGAGCGAGTCTTTTCGGTGTGGAAGTATCTGATATGGTTCATATTATCTACTCAGAGACAGATGTACCCATGATTTCAACAAACATCAACTTAGAAGAGATGTATCCAGGTATAAGTGATACAATCGAACAAAATTTGGAAACACTAACAGACGATGCTGTTGTTGATTTTAGATATAATAAATCAAGCTTAATATCTATGAGAGAAATCAATGCCAATACAAAAGTCGTCACAATTATGCCCATTGAATATCACAATGAGTATAAAACAGGCTTATTGAATACGTTTGTATATATCATTTTGATGGTTATTGGTGGTGTGTTTTTATTCTTACTATACTGGGTTGGAACCATCATCCACCCACTTAACCAAATAAAAGAATATATAGAGAAACGAAAAAACAATCAACCAGCTGAACTCAAAATAGATAGACAAGATGAGATTGGGGAACTTGCTACAGTACTAATTGAGATGCAAGACGAATTGGCGTTCCAGCAAGCTCAAAAAGAAGAAATGCTACAGAATATATCACATGACCTTAAAACCCCAGTAGCAACGATTAAATCGTACTCTGAGGCAATTAAGGATGGTATCTATCCTTATGAAACACTTGAGAAGAGTGTTGATGTCATTATCGAACATGCAGAACGCCTTGAAAAGAAAATCTATAACCTGTTAATGCTAAACCGTATGGATTATATGACACATGAAAAGATTGATACTGATGAAATTATTCATATGGAAGGCATACTCCAACAAGTTATTTTATCTAATAAATTAATCCGACCAGAAATCGATATTAGTTATACCGCAGAATCAGATACATTCTTTGGCCAAGAAGAGCCATGGCGAGTCGTAATTGAGAATCTGCTGGATAATGCGATTCGTTATGCAGATACAAAAGTTGTGATTGAATTAAAAGATCATTACTTATCGGTATATAACGATGGTGAAAAAGTATCACAAAAACGTATTGATACATTCTTCCAACCTTATGAAATGGGAGACAAAGGACAGTTTGGATTGGGCTTAGCCATTGTGAATAGAGTTGTTACAAACTATAATTACCAAATTGAAGCAATCAATCAAGATAAAGGAATTAAATTTATCATAAACAGAAAAGAGGCATAATATGCAAAATATTAAAGACCAACGTGTTGCAGTTTTAATCGACTCTGACAACGTATCTCATAAAAATATTAAAGGGATACTCAGTGAGATTGTAAACTACGGAACACCAACTATAAAAAGAATTTATGGTGATTGGACAACACAACAAGCATCCGGATGGAAATCTGTCTTACTTGAAAATGCCCTAACACCAATTCAACAATATTCCTATACAACTGGGAAAAACTCAACGGACTCTGCAATGATCATTGATGCGATGGATATACTCTATGAAGACAATGTAGACAGGTTCTGTATCGTATCAAGTGACTCTGACTTTACACGTCTTGCGATAAGACTTAGGGAAGCTGGAAGACATGTTATCGGGATCGGTGAAAGAAAAACGCCACAAGCATTTATTGCAGCATGTGACAAATTTATCTATATGGATATTATTGATCTTGTCGAAACTGATGGACTACATGAGAAAGTTGACCGAAAAACAAAGGAGAAACTGATTGCGATGATTAGAGAAAGTATCAACGCAAAAGCAGATGACACAGGCTATCTATATATGGGAGACTTAGGAAATCACTTAATGACAAAGTATCCTGACTTTGACCCTAGAAACTACGGTTACTATCAATTAACGCCTTTATTAAAAGCACTTAATAAATTCCATATTGATGAGAGAAAAACACCGAACTCAAATGCTAAACTCGTTTATATTAAGAATCGAGACTAAGTTTGAAAAAGTTAATACTCGCAAGTGCATCACCAAGAAGATTTGAATTGATGTCACTTTTAAATTATCCTTATGAAGTTGTTATTCCATTAAATGAAGAAGTCGTAGATGAAACGCTCAGTTTAAGAAAACAGGTGGAAAGCTTAGCACTGGATAAAGCAACAGAAGTCTTCACCTCTCATACAGATGCAATTGTGATTGCTGCAGATACTGTCATCCAATTTGAATCAACGCTGATGGGAAAACCACATACAGAGAAGAATGCCTTTAAAATGCTAAAAAAACTTCAAGGAGAAACCCATGAAGTCATTACGGTAGTTGCCATACTATCAAGTACAAAGACAAAAATATTCTCGGAAGTAACTGAAGTGACTTTCAATCCAATGAGTGATCAGGAAATAAAAGAATATATTGATACAAAAGAACCACTTGATAAGGCAGGCGCCTATACAATCCAAGAAAAAGGTGCGCTATTTATTCAAGGAATAAAAGGGGATTTCTATACTGTTATGGGACTTCCTATTTCAAAGGTATATCAAATACTCAAAGAAGATTTTAAATTATACAACAAAGACTCCCAATAACATTATCGGGAGTCTTTTTTAAATCTTCATTTTTACGTTAATCACTTTACCAATTATTTGAACAGGTAAAGTCTCAATCTCATCTTGGGTAAAGATTCTTGTTTCATACTTTGGGTTACTTGCCTCAAGAATTAAGATATCATCTTTCTTAATAACGCGCTTTACAGTCGCTTCATCACCATTAATAATCACAACAGCTAAAGCACCACTATCGACATCACTTGTCTTCTGAACAAGAATAAGATCATTCTCATAGATGCGAGATCCAATCATGGAATCACCTTTAACACGTAGAAAATAATCACTGCGATCATAATCCAACTTACTGACTGCTTCATAAGATTCGACATCTTGGTTCGCAAAATGATCATAACCGGCTTTTACAACACCGACTACAGGTTTATAAAAATGATGTTTTAAATAATCTTCAACATCTATTTGGAATAATTTAGAAAGGGAAGCTTGCTTCTCTGCATTTATTTTCTTCACAAGGCCATTTTCCCATCTTGAAACAGTTGAAACATTAACACCAACATATTCAGCGATATCATTTAAGGAATAATCATGCTTGTCACGAAAGATTGCTATAAGCTCTTGAAGTGTCATCTTATCACCTATTTATATTATATCTTTTGTGCAAATGTAAATCAATGAAAAGATGAAACTTGCATAAAACCCTTGAATAATGCAAATATTAAGATAAAATTAAGGTAAGAGGTGAAAGATATGGAAGATAGAGCGATACTCCATTGTGACATTAACCACTGTTATGCGCAGATAGAAGAAATGAAATATCCAAAATTAAGGGAAATTCCAATGATTGTTGGTGGGCGAGAAGAAACAAGATCCGGTATCGTTTTAGCACGCAACCAAATCGCAAGAAAATTTGGAATCAAAACTGCAGAAACATTACGTGAAGCATATGAAAAATGTCCGGACCTGTGTGTTATCAATCCCAATTACGAAGACTATGTTTATTATAGTGAGAAAATTAAAGATGTTTATCGCGAATACACAGATAAAGTAGAGTCATTTGGAGTCGATGAAGCATGGATTGATCTTACAGATTCTCAACTTCTATTTGGTAGCGCAGAAAAGATTGGTAAAGAAATTCAAGAAAGGATTCTGGATGAGTTTGGAATTACGATATCAGTCGGTGTGAGCTTCAATAAGATATTTGCGAAACTGGGTTCTGATATGGAAAAACCGTATGGCTTTACTGTTATCACCAAAGAAAATTATAAAAATGTAGTGTGGCCACTGAGTGTGGGAGAACTACTATATGTTGGAAGGCAAACAGAAAAGAAACTTAATGATGTTGGGATCATGACCATTGGTGACTTGGCGAATACTACAAGTCAAAGTTTAAAGAAACTCATGGGGAAAAATGGCGAAATCATTAGAGCCTTTGCGAATGGTTTGGATATGAGTCATGTATCGATTGAACATAGATTACCCAAGTCTGTGGGTAACGGAATTACAACACCAAGAAATCTCAACAGCTTTGAGGAAGTGAAGCATGTTCTTTATGTCTTGATAGAATCGGTTGCTGCAAGATTGAAGGAACAAAATTTAGAAGGCTCAGTTATCTCATTGTCTTTAAGAGATACGGATTTAAAATCTGTATCACGTCAAAAGAAAATTACTAAGCATACAAACTTAGTGGATGACATTATGAATACAGCCCTTTATCTTATTAACTATCAATTCGATTTTGTGCCACCTTATCGAAGTATTACAATTACGGTATCTAATTTACAAGTGGAAGGGGATTTTTATCAAATGGACTTATTTAACGATCATACAAAAAATGAAGAAGCCTATGAACTAGAAAATACAATTGAGTTTTTAAGAGAAAAGTATGGCTTTGAAATTATTAAAAGAGCCAGTGTTATGGTGCATGAAGATATTACAAGCTTCAATCCTAAAGGCACACACACCATTCATCCTATAGGGTTCTTTAAATGAGAATACAGTGGTATAAAAGATATATTGATGTTGTGGTTCATGTTGATCAATATGGGCAGATAAAGCCTTTAATCATTGTCTTTGATCATCAGAAGTATCATATTGATAAAATTATAGAAGTTAAAAAAGCCCACTCGCAAGTGGGTGGCTCTGGAATTCGTTATCGTTGTCTAATTCAAAATCAGCAGCGTAATATATTTTTAGAAAGAAATCGCTGGTTTATTGAAAGTATGAAACCATAAGAAAAGGTAGAGTGCTCTACCTTGTTGTTTACTCTGCGCTTAAAGCAGCCATTGTAATATAGTTATATGGTTGATTGAAGTGTGGTAAGAAGAAGATATCTACTAACTTCAATTTATCGATTGTTACACTTCATTCTCATAAAAATGATTTAAAATGTGTTTGCTGTTGCAATACCTTCATGATTCGCGCCCATTAATTAATACAGCCCATACCATCACAATAGAAAGTGTTTTTAATTTTTTTGCTGGATTAAGGACCATTAAGAAACCAGATAAAATCTAGATTGCTGTTGTTGAGTACAGCATTGCTCATGTTTAATGTATTCAGGGATCACTAGCTTATTGTATATCTATATTATAAAGCTATACCTAACAGTAGTGAACGAATTCTAAAAATACGATAATCCCTTTCATTTGAATGATGTAATGTTCAATTAAGTAGAGGTATTTCATTATAAATAAGCAAAATTGACTAAGTTAGAGAATAAAAAAAACATCTACCGTCGTAAATGTTCTGTTGATCAATAAATGGTGCGCGTGAAGGGACTCGAACCCCCAAGCCTTGCGGCACTAGATCCTAAGTCTAGCGTGTTTGCCAATTTCACCACACGCGCTTATCTGTGTGTTGCTTATTGATTATAGCAAGTACTATAATATAATGCAATAGTTTTTCGAGAATATATTAAAATAGTTTACACTTTCGAGATTAAAGCTAGGTAATCTTCTTGTTTTTCCCCTCATAAGATACGATAATAAGAGTAGGGAGGTGATTGAGTGCGTGTATTAATAACTGCAGGTGGTACTGTAGAAAAAATTGATGATGTTAGAGATATTAGAAATACTTCAACGGGTCGCTTAGGTCAGTTGATTGCTGATGCAATTAGGGAAGATATTATAGTAGATTATATCCATGGTACAAAAGCCATGATACCCCATCGCGCAACAAACCTTTATGAAATTGAAAGTGTTCGTGATTTAGATGAAACTGTAGAGAAACTTATGCATGCAAACAAGTATGATGTTGTTATTCATGCCATGGCAGTTAGTGACTATATGATCCAGTCTGTAACAACATATGAGCACCTATCAAGCAAATTAGATTCGAGTGATATCTATCGTAATCTTGTATCTTATCCAGAAGATTTGAATCGTGAAGAAAAGATTCGCTCAACAAATGACAATCTAGTAGTCATGATGAAAAAAGCTCCAAAGATTATTTCTAAGATCAAGCAGTATCAAGAAGATACAATACTTGTAGGTTTCAAGTTACTGGTTGATGTTAGTGAACAGGTTTTAATTCAAACTGCAACCGATTTATTAATAAAAAATAATGCAGACTATGTTTTAGCGAATGATCTGACTTCAATTGAAAAAGATAAACATAAAGGATTTCTAATTAATAAAGATAATGAGTATGATATATATAATACAAAACAAGAGATTGCTGAAGGCATCGTAGAGAGGTTGAAATTAAAATGAATATTCTATTAATGGTGACTGGAAGTATTGCAGCATATAAGGCAGCAGACTTAGCCAACGGATTAAGAAAAAAAGGACATAATGTACATGTGGCAATGACTCACTCTGCAACTAAGTTTATCACACCACTCACAATGCAAACGTTATCTAAAAATATCGTCCATTTAGATGTCATGGAAGAGAAAAGTCCAAAACGTATTGAACACATTGATCTAATTAAAGATATGGACTTAATTCTTATTGCACCAGCAAGTGCAAATATTATTGGAAAAATAGCTACAGGCATTGCAGATGATATGGTTAGCACATTGGCACTTGTAGGTCATGAACTTCCAATCTATGTCGCACCTGCGATGAATACAAGAATGTATGAGAATCCAGTAGTACAAGAAAACATGAATAAAATGAAAGAACGTGGCATTCATTTCTTAGAACCAAGATCTACCTTACTTGCATGTGAAGATGTGGGCAAAGGCGCTATGGAGACTGTGGACAATATAATTGAAGTGATTGAAAAGCTATCTTAGGATGACTTTTGTTAAGATTTATAAAAATACACTGAGAATAATCGTAGATATGATATGATTGAAATTAATTAAGACTACGAAGGATTGGTTTAAATGGAAAATAATATAACAATGTTAATAATAACCCTTTTCATATTGGTGCTTATGTCAGGATACTTTTCAGCTTCCGAGACATCTTTTTCAGCATTGAATAAAATACGACTCAAGAATTTAGCTAATGATGGAAACAAACGTGCACAAGCAACACTAAAATTATCAGAGAAATACGATACCTTGCTATCTACAATATTAATTGGAAATAATATTGTAAACATCGCAACCGCATCGATTGGTACTCTAATCTTTACCCATTACTATGGTAGTGCAGGGGTTGCGATTTCGACAGTGTTTATTACTGTTGTAATTTTAATAGTGGGAGAAATTTCTCCGAAGAGTTTAGCGAAAGAATCACCAGAAAAATTCGCTATGTTTGCAACTCCAGTATTAAATATATTAATGTGGCTACTTACACCTTTAAATATATTCTTTATGAATTGGAAAAAGTTATTATCTAAAGTCTTTAAAGTTAGTGAAGACCGTACCATCACAGAAGAAGAGCTAATCACTATAATAGATGAAGCTCAAAATGAAGGTGGTATTAATGAAGAAGAAGGAGAACTCATTCGATCAGCAGTTGAGTTTAATGAACTGGATGTTAATGATGTATTAACACCCCGTGTAAATATGATTGCCGTCGATATTAATTATCCGGACGAAAAAATAAATCAACTCTTTGTGGAGAGTGGCTACTCAAGATTACCAGTCTATGAAAACAATATAGATAATGTTATTGGTTTACTCCATGAAAAGAACTTCCATAATTATCTTTATTCCAACAATGTGGACAAATCACTCAGAGATGTTATTAAACCGGTAACTTGGGCAACGACAACAATTAAGCTAGCTAAGCTTCTGAAGGAACTTCAAACTAAGAAATCACATATGGCTGTAATCACAGATGAATATGGCGGAACAATGGGTATTGTTACTTTAGAAGATATCATTGAAGAACTCGTTGGTGAAATATGGGATGAGCATGATGAAGTGGTTGAAGAAATTCAAAAAGTTTCAGACAATCATTATATAATATCCGGAAGTACAAACATTGATAAAGTATTTGATCTGTTTAACTTAAGAGTTGAGCACGATGCCAATACAGTAGGTGGATTTGTGACTGATGAAATGGGTTTAATACCTAAAGCGAATGATGTATTTACGTTTGAAAACTTAGAAATTACAATAACAAAAACTGACTTTAGGCGCGTTCTAGAAGTGAGTGTGACGCAAAAACTTGATGAAGAGGTGTCGTAAGACGCCTTTTATTTTGTTTCACTTAAAATATATGTACAGAGGTATGTACATGGAAAGGGAGCATTATGTATAAAGATTTATTAAAACTATTTTTAAAGCTTGGTTTTTTTGCTTATGGAGGTCCTGCAGCACATATATCCATGATGCGTGAGGAAGTTGTGGATAAACATGCATGGTTTAGTGATCAGGAGTTTCTAGAGATGCTAAGCTTCACAAATCTGATACCTGGCCCAAACTCAACAGAGATGGCGATTCTTATTGGGTATAAAAAAGCAGGCATCGTTGGACTTCTGATTGCAGGTCTGTCCTTTATTATCCCGGCTGTATTTATTGTACTTGTATTAAGTGCATTTTATGTTCGTTATCATACTGTGCCGCAAATACAATCCATCTTTAATGGTATGTTACCAGCAATTCTTATCATTATTACCCTAGCAATCTTAAAGCTTACACAAAAGAGTTTAAAGGGTATTGAAATGTATCTTCTCTTTATTGTTCTTACAGTATTACTTGTTGTGGGGATATCTGAGTTTGTGATCCTACTATTTGGTGCACTATACTATATCTTTAGATATCGCTCAAATAAAATAAGGGCTGTTGAACCCTTTAGTTTTACAATTTTATTTATGACATTCTTAAAGATTGGTGCGGTACTATATGGAAGTGGTTATGTTTTAATTTCGTTTCTACAAACAGAATTAGTTCAAAACTTGGGATGGCTCACGCAAAGTCAATTGATTGATCTTGTTGCGATTGGTGAAATTACACCTGGACCCGTTTTTACCACGGCTACGGCTGTAGGTTATTTCCTAGGTGGTTTAGAAGGTGGGCTGCTTGCGACTGTTGGGATTTTTATTCCTTCGTTTATCTTCATTGGAGTTCTTTCTCCTGTATATGACAAGTTGAAAGAGATGGCCTGGATTCAAAGTGTATTGAAGGGACTGAGTGTTGCATCACTGGCGATAATGTTGTCAGTTGCAATTGATTTGGGAATCACAGTGTCTTCTAACTTATCAGTAATGTTGATTGGTGTTGTTATGTTAGCAAGTTATCAACTCTTTGAGATGAAATCAACCTACTTAATATTAATTGGTGCAGTATTAGGTTTTATATTATTATAAAAAAAGGGCATTGCCCTTTTCTTTACATAATGTGTACTTCAATTTGTCCCAATGCTGCTTCACCAGTGAGGTAAACAGTGGGTACATCTTCACTTGTATAGAAACTACCAACACCTTGAATTGATCCCAAGGAAGCTGATAGTGTGTTCTCAAGGTTAATATCACCTGAGAAGTAAAGTACTGTATTTCCTAAATTATTCTCGACTTGAATTCGTGCACCATCAACAAAAGTTGTTTCATCAAAATAGACTGTTGTGGACCCGAGATTGTTTTCGATGTATGCTGATTTTAAGTTTTTTGATTTAATATAGCGTACTGAGGAACCTAAATTGTTCTGAATGTTAATCTTCTCGTTATTGTGTTCTTGTGTTGTGTGAGTTTTGAAATCCTTAAAGTCTTTCGTTTCACCATTTACGACAACTTTGGGTGAGAATGTATAACTTCTACTCTTAGAAAATAATCTTGATAGCCCCGCACCAATTAGAATACTTGCTGCATAGATTGCGAAGGTATTACCTTGTAGTCCTAACAAGTCTGCATTAATGTGGAGTAAGATGGCTAGAAATAAACCTGCTGAGGTAAATTTTCTTTTAATGGCGTTATTAAGCACAAGGGCTAAGAACATTATGGACCAACCAATTTGTGTAATTTTAAATTCTTTGAAGTAACCTCCCATATTTAATAGAATGGTAACTCCAATAAGGATAAATACAAATCCCCAATATAAATCTTTTCTTTTTCTCATTTTATAAACTCCTCTCGTTTAGTTTTTCTTTTAATAGTGGATAGTACATTCTTGAAACATAGACTACTTTAACTGAATTAAAGAATGAAATCTTACGACTCGATGTGATGTTTCTTTCGATGCTGCTGATCTCTTGAATGTTTGCGATAGTTGATTTGGATATGCGGATGAAACGATTTGAAAGTAAATCTTCAAGTTCATACAATTTATATCTTGTTTCAAAACTTTCTGTTAAAGCATGGGCATAGACTGTGTTTTGTTCTGTTTCAAAGAATAAAATATCTTTGGGATCAAGAACAATATCACTGCCTCTATAGATTGCTTGGATAGAGGTGTTTTGTAGTTCGTTTAAGATTGCTTGTACTTCAGGTGTTAAAGATTTAGCTTTGATAACTAATGTGTCATCTTGAAGTGTTTCATCTTCTATAAATTTTATTTTCAAAACTGTACCTCCTGACATTGTTATTATACAAAAAGAAAGAAAAAAACTACACCTTATATGAAGTAAGATGTAGTTTTTTTATGGTAAGTGGTTAAATTCGATGTTTTTTGAGTAGTTCGATCTCTTCTTGGTAGCCTTCTAACTCATTTGGAGTTTCTAAATAAAATGGTAGGTGCTTAAGTTTTGGATGGTTTATGACATTGGCAAGTGCCTCCAAACCGATATTACCTTCACCAATTTTTTCGTGTCGGTCTTTTCTTGATCCGAGAGTGTTCTTACTATCGTTTAAGTGTATTGCATACAGTTTGTCTAAACCGATAATACGGTCAAACTCTTCAATAACACCATCTAAATCATTGACGATGTCATATCCTGCATCGAAGATGTGGCATGTATCTAAACATACACCAATCTTACTTTTGATACGTACACCATCGATAATTTCTGCAATTTCTTCAAAACTACGGCCAATTTCTGTACCTTTTCCGGCCATTGTTTCTAAAAGCACGATTGTATTTTGTGAAGGATCTAATACTCTGTTGAGCATATCAACAATCATTTCGATTCCTACATCTACACCTTGTCCTACATGACTTCCTGGATGGAAGTTGTAAAGACTATTTTCAAAGAAGCTCATGCGATAAATATCATCCTTCATGACAATTTCCGCAAATTCTCTGACACTTTCTTTTGCAGAACATGCGTTGAGTGTATAGGGTGCATGGGCTAGTATGTGGTCAAAATTATGTTCTTTTATAATTTTATTTAATTTTTCTACATCCTCTAAATCAAGGGCTCTTGCTTGTCCGCCTTGAGGACTTCTTGTGAAGAACTGGAACGTATTTGCTCCAATCTTATTAGCGTCTTTACCTAAATTTTCATATCCTTTTGAAAAGGATAAATGACATCCTAAATACATTGATGCATCCTTTCTAAGAAAAAAGCCATAATGGCTTTTACTCTTTAATAAATATTAAACTAACTGGTTCTTGTACTGCTGTATCTTTTGAGATTAAGCTAAGTTCACCAGTTGTATGATCGCGCTTGTAGAGTACAAGATTATTTGTGTCTCTATTCGCAACCACTAGGTAGTTTTCATCTGGGCTGATGTTGAAGTCACGTGGGTGTTCACCATAAGCACTGATATTTTGAATCATCTCTACTGTGTAGTCATCATTTACTTTGAATACTGAGATTGAGTCGTGTGTTCTGTTTGAAACATAAACGAATCGTCCATCATTTGAAATGCGAATTGCTGCTCCTGCTGATTCTGCAGGTTCTGGTAATGTTGAAACAACTTGTACTTCTTCTAGTGTTTCTCCATCTTTTAATACAATAAGCTCATTTGATAACTCAGTGAATAAGTAAATGTAGTTTGCTGTTGGGTGGAAGACTAAGTGTCTTGGTCCAGCTCCTTTTGTAGCTTCATATGTAGCGACTTCTTTTAGATCGATATATTTATGTACTGTATCGTTTCCTAAGTCTACTGTGTAAAGTGCACCTGTTTTTGGATGTGTTAGTGCAAAGTGTGCATGTGCACCTTCTGGATATGTAAAGTTTTCTACAACCTTACCATCTTTATAAACGTGGACAACCCCGCGGTGATAGTTTGCATCGACGATTTCGTTTCGGTTCTTATCGAAGTGAACGAAACAAGGTTGTACGCCTTTCTCTGAGATTGACTCTTTCAGGCTTGCCGTTTTATTTTTATAATCCCAAAGAGCTACGCCACCTTCTTCACCGTCTTGATAAACAGCGAGTAGTGTATTTGTATCATGATCATACTCTAGGTATGTTGGGTTTTCTGTTTCCGCAACTAAGCTTAGGTTCTCCAGTGACTCAGTTTCTGTATTGAGTTCAATGCGATATATTCCTTTACTTGTTTTGCGTGTATAGGTACCAATTAGTAGTGTTTCCATATAAAAATTACCTCCGTGATTTTAGTATATCATAATCTTATGTTATTTAATTTCACATCATACCCAAATAATTGATAAATTATGAAACTAAGCTACAAAATTCATGATAGCCCTTGTCTTTAAAGGTTGTAATGATTAAAATATAGTTAACTAAGGAGGAATTATTAAATGAAGAAACAAATCAAAATAGTTACAATTGGTGGGGGAAGTAGTTATACTCCAGAATTATTAGAAGGTATGATTCTACGTAAAGACCGTATGGACATTAAAGAGTTATGGTTAGTTGAC
This sequence comes from uncultured Erysipelothrix sp., assembly GCA_964410635.1. GTDB lineage: Bacteria > Bacillota_I > Bacilli_A > Erysipelotrichales > Erysipelotrichaceae > Erysipelothrix. The sequence goes on from CAYPHX010000010.1 coordinate 32,627, forward strand.
GTTGAATCAGGTCGTGAAAAACTTGAAATCGTTGGTGAAATGGCAAAGCGTATGGTTAAGGCAGCGGGCCTTGATTGGGAAGTACACTTAACATTAGACCGTCGTGAAGCATTAAAAGATGCAGACTTTGTTACAACACAATTTAGAGTTGGTCAATTAGATGCACGTATTCGTGACGAAAGAATTCCGAATAAATACGGAATGCTAGGACAAGAAACAAACGGTGCAGGTGGAATTTTCAAAGCATTTAGAACTATTCCAGTTATCTTAGATATTATTAAAGATATGAAAGAACTCGCACCAAATGCATGGTTAATTAACTTTACTAACCCAGCAGGTATGGTTACAGAAGCTGCAATTAAAGTAGGTGGATGGGACCGTACAATCGGACTATGTAATGTTCCTGTTGGATCATTCAAGATGAACCACGAAGCATTGGGTTATGACAAACATGACAACAAGCTATTCCATAAATATGCAGGATTAAACCACTTCCACTGGCATAGAGTTTGGGATGAAAATGGTGAAGAAGTTACAAAGAAATTAATTGAAAGAATCTTCGATCCAGCAAGTACATTCCGTGAAGAACATGGTGTAAAAAACATTGATGCAATCTCATACAACTATGAGCAAATTCAAAATCTAGGATTATTACCATGTGACTATCATACATACTACTATATTGAAAAAGATATGTTAGATAAAAACTTAGTAGCGTATGGAAAAGGTGAAACAAGAGCGGAAGTTGTAAAACGTACAGAAGCTGAACTGTTTGAACTTTATAAAGATCCAAATCTAGATCATAAACCAGAACAACTTGCAAAACGTGGTGGAGCACACTACTCAGATGCAGCATGTGAATTAATTGCTTCAATCGCAAATGACTCAAAAACAAACATGGTTGTTTCAGTACAAAATAATGGAACAATTGCTGATTTACCATATGACTCAGTTGTTGAAGTAAGTTGTGTTATTACAGCAAATGGTCCAGTACCATATAACTGGGGAACATTCCCTTCAGCAGCACGTGGACAACTGCAAATGATGAAAGCAATGGAAGAAGTTGCTATCGAAGCTGCAGTATCCGGTGACTATGGTAGTGCATTACAAGCATTCACAATTAACCCATTAATCAGTGCAGGTTCACAGATGCGTGCAATGTTAAACGAAATGTTAGTTGCAAACAAAGACTACTTACCACAATTTAAAGATGTTATCGCAAAACTTGAAAAAGAAGGCGTAACTTACGAAGCTGAATAATTGTACATAAAAAGCAATACTCGTCATGAGTATTGCTTTTTCTATCTAAATTAAACATTATCTAAACTTGTCTTACGTATCGACTGTTTCTATCATAATCATAAGAGAAGACAAGGGCGTAGATTATATCAATAACCAACTGCATCGCTGCACGACTTGAATATGAAGCCATCTTAACCATGAGCTCTTCATGAGATGGCACATGGACTACTTCATTGGCAAAATTGATTAGAGGGTTCTTATTGGGCCCTGTAATAAGTACTACTGTAATACCACGACTCTTCAAGGCTTTAATTACATCTAAATTATAAGAGCTAACGCCATAATAAGAAATCATAATCGCAGCAGAATTTTTTGGTTGGGCGAAACTTGTCATACCTTGAAAACCATCCTGTAAAGCAACAGAAGCACTGATACCAATGCGCAGTAGTTTATATTGGAATTCTTCAGCTAATATTAAGGATTGTCCACGACCATAGATGAATACAGATTCTGTTTTTGCTATCATTTTTGCAATGCGATTTAACTGATTTACATCAATATGATTATAGGTGTCTAAAAGACTTTGTATATTTAGGTTTAAAATACTTTGAGCGATATCTTGTGGCGCATCGACCTTTGTAAATGGTGTGTCTTGTGCTATACGCTTATCTGATAGTGAAAAAGTACTAAGCTCTTTTGCTAATTGGATCTTTAAGTCAGAAAAACCTTCAAGTTCAAGTTTACGACAAAAGCGCGTAATGGTGGCTGTACTTGAATATGTCTTATCTGACAGTTCGTAAATAGTCATGCCAGTTACATCTTGAGCATTATCAAGAACGTATTGCGCAATTTTTTGTTCTGAATCTGAGAAATTATCTGAAACCTGTAGTTTATCAATGAGTAACATATTACACCTCTATTACTATTATACATCATTTGTCATTAATCGCTTCTAACTTGAAATA
>CAYPHX010000011.1:0-31843 GCA_964410635.1 uncultured Erysipelothrix sp.
CACCTGGACGTCGTGAAATTGGTCATGGGGCTTTAGGTGAAAGAGCCATCAGTTATGTATTACCAAATGAAGTAGAATTCCCATATGCAATTCGTGTTGTATCTGAAGTATTAGAATCAAATGGTTCATCTTCACAAGCAAGTATTTGTGCAGGCACAATGGCACTTATGGCTGCAGGGGTTCCAATCAAAGCACCAGTTGCTGGAATCGCAATGGGTATGGTTCAATATGGTGAACACTATACAATCCTAACTGACATTCAAGGGATGGAAGACTTCTTTGGAGATATGGACTTTAAAGTAGCAGGTACTGAAAAAGGTATCACAGCACTTCAAATGGACATTAAAGTTGAAGGATTAAATGAAAACATGTTACGTGAAGCTTTAGAGCAAGCACATATTGGACGCCAAGAAATTATGGCTAATATGATGACTGCAATTGACACACCAAGAGAAGGTGTTGCGAAATATGCACCTAAGATTGCGAAGATGAAAATCGATGTCAATAAGATTCGTGACGTTATTGGTCAAGGTGGGAAAATTATAAACCAAATCATTGAAGATTCAGGCGATGTCAAAATCGATATTGAAGATGATGGTCGTGTAGTGATTTACCATACAGATCAAGAAATGATTGATAAAGCGATGGGTATGATTGAAGACATTATTAGAGAAGCTAAAGTTGGCGAAATCTATGAAGCTAAAGTTGTACGTATCGAGAAATTTGGAGCATTTGTAAACTTATTTAAGGGTACAGATGGCTTACTACATATTTCTAAGATTGATCACAAACGTATCGATAAAGTTGAAGATGTCTTAAACCTTGGAGATATTGTAAAAGTTAAAGTAACTGAGATTGATGATAGAGGACGTGTCAACGTTTCTAGAAAAGATCTGCTTCCTAAACCGGAAAAAAAGCCAGTTGAAACAAAAGAAGAAAAATAATTAAAAAATATTAGGCTATACTAATTTGAGGACAAACTTCAGATTAGTATAGTTTTTTCTTTAATAACTGAGACAAAGTGTAAATAAAATTGTCAGTATTGTATGATTATTATGTAACTTTATTATCATAATACCGGTTTTATTAGGTTGAAAATTGCCAATGTGTAGAAAAGTCTTGTTTAGAAGGGTCATTTGGGTATGTTATGTGGATAGAAAACAATAATATGGTATTCTAATAAGGCTTTAGTTTTGTATACTGATTATCACATCTATACTGAAAGAAAGAAACTGGTAAAACAAATAATTTTAACTCTGTTCATAATTATTTCATAGTGTGTTTGATAAAATGATGATACCATAAGTTCAAATAAGGGAGGTTCCTATGATAAAAGTAATTGTTTTAGACAATGATGTTCAAGCTATCCAACAATTGGAAGCAAAATTAGATACTTATAGTGATATAAATTATTTAGGTTCATTTGCTGCTTCGCTAGAAGCGTTAAGTCGCATCAGGAGTAGTGAGCCAAATCTTATTTTTCTAGGGATTGATGACCAAGGATTCGATGCAGTAGAACTTGCTAGCATTTTGGCTGATTTGATTCCCAACGTTCAAATAATATTTATGGCATCAGATGGTGGTTATGCTGTCGATGCTTATGCAATAGGGATTGTTGATTATCTATTAAAACCATTCACGAAGGAAAGAATGGATTTAGCAATGGATAAAGTAAGACTCAGTAGTATTAAAAGACCTAAAAAAGAAGTTACAGTCAAAAGTTTTGGATCTTTTAATCTTATTGATAAAAACAATAAAAGTATGCGGTGGCGGACCAGAAAAGCAAAAGAACTATTCGTTTTTCTTTGGATCAATACAGATACCAGTATAAACCGCGATATTATTTTAGAAAAGATATTTCCTAAAGTTGAACTAAAAAAGGCAAGTACACTTCTAAGTACAACTTTATATCAGATGAGAGGCACATTATCAACAGTCTTTGAAGGTGATGTTGTTTCATATGTAAATAATGGTTATAAATTGATGCCTTATATTCCAAGTGATTATGATACTTTGAGAGATATCCTTGCGATGGAAGATTATAGTGAAGATAATTACTATAGACTTAAAGAGTTATACTTGGGTGAGTTTCTTGAAGAAGAAGGCTATGAGTGGAGCACTCGTTTTACGGAACAGATTACGATTGATGTAAAACGTTTTCTCGTAAGATTTGCTGAAAGATTAAGAGATGGTAGTGATAACTTACTGTTGGAAGACATCCTGTTATTCTCTTATGAACTTGATAAGATGGATGAAAGCATTGCTTTAGGTATTATTGATTTCTATAACGAAAGTCATCAAACCTTAAAAGTTAAAGTATTCTATAAAAAACATAAATATAATATGTTTCATCTATTGGGTACTGTACCATCGAAAAAGATTGAAGAAGCATATAATAAAACAATTGAAAATAATAAAATTTACCAAAAAGAAAATCCTAGTACTTAACTTAAGTGCTAGGATTTTTTCTTGCTGTACCATAATGGAAAACAGATTTCTTATTATGATCTAAGTTAAAACCTGAATTCATAATACTTTTATGTGTCTCTAAATTTATTTGGCATCCACCTGCAAATCGTTTCCATAGTGGATTAATAAGATTTAATATTACTTGAAGTGCTTTGCTATTGGGTTTTTCATGTTCAATAAATAGATAAGAACCTTCATCCTTAAGCACTCGTTTTATTTCTGAAAGTGCATCTTCAGGATGTGGGATACTACATAAGGCAAGTGTTAAAACTACTGTATCAAAAGACTTATCTTCAAAAGGAAGGCGTTCTGCACTAAGTTGATGATATATAACAGCATCAAATTGCTTCATCTGATCACTCACATCTAAGGCATGTAGTTCTGAAATATTATCAAAATTATAATATTTCATGTTTGCTCCATTACCAAAGCCAATCTCAAGTACTTTTCCTTTGGCTTGTTTCATGAGTCTTTGTCTAATCTTCTTTAAATAAAGGGACTCAATTGGAGCCATGAATCGATCATAGCTGCTCATAGTAGTCAAGGATTGATTGATGAACAGCATCAAGGTCAAAGTTTGTTTCTTGTGTCTTAAAGACCAGCTCTTCTTTATCGTACCTAGGGATTACATGCACATGGTAATGGAAGACAGTTTGTCCTGCTATTTCTCCGGAGTTACTGAGTATGTTAACGCCTTTCGCATCAAAGATCTTGATTAAGTCTTGTGCAATTTTTTGTGCTGTAATATTTACTTTAGCAACAAGTTCTGGTGTTGCGCTGAGAACTGATTCTGTTTCTTCTTTAGGAATGATCAGTGTATGTCCTTTTGTATTTTGTGAAATATCTAAGAATGCCAGTACATCTTCATCTTCATATACAATTTTTGAAGGGATGTCGCGATCAATTATCTTTTTAAATAGTGTGCTCATATATACACTCCTTTTGGTCATTATATCATAAGTGAAGTCTAGTGAATAAGAAAGTTGAAGTAATAAAAATTACTTCAACTCTGATAGCTTTATTTAGTAACGATAGATTGCGAACACACCACTTGTAGTTGGCATTTTCTCTTTAGGTAATACAATGATTTCTGATTTGGTATTGTTAGCAAGATCTAAGAATATACTTAAGGTATCTTCTGAACTTACGGATGTCCCTTCATTTACCAGAGTTTTACCATCTTCAAGTACTAAAGTATTAACACGGCCTTCCAGTAGTGCATTTGATATTTCAGAGATTTCATCTGAAGCACGATCAATAAGGAAGTTTGCTTTATACTTATCGATAAGTTTATTTGTTTTCTCAAGGAAAATAGGTTCAATGACTTTCCAAACATCCACCAAAAGTTCTTGATCATTGTGAGTGATAGATTCTAAGGAGCGATCAATACCAACTTCGAGTAAGTTTGGATTGCTGCTTATCTTTCTAAATTCACCTTGGTGCTCTGCAAGTCCTAAGATGATGAATGGATGTTTATCTGGGTTGTGTATCTGTTTTGTGATGAAGCGATCAATATAATTAAAGTACCTTTGTGTATCAATCTTTTCTTCTTCACTTTTCGTGTTGTGTCCGTGGTAGTTGGCTTGTTTTATACCACCATAGCTTCCAACATTCAACTTCTTACCATCAATCTCTGTACCCAGTACTTCATCTTTTGTGATTTCTAAGCCTTCATCAAATTGAATCTTCTCAAGGCTGTATCTGTTTGCTTTATAAACAACAAAATTATCTTTTGATAAGCCCAATATAAAATAACTGTCATCTGATTGGAAGTGTCTTAATAATGGTTTTAGATTAAAGCTAGTACCAACACTAACTTCTTGTTTAAATGGACGATTAATACGATAAATTGATGTATCGTGTTCATCTAATAGAATGGCCAGTCCACTGAGATTATGAATCCAAAAGTCTTCATCTACATAGATTGCATGTAGGCGTTTTTCAACTAGTTTTTGTGTTTCTTTATTTTGAATCTTGCTTAGGGCTTCATGCATTAAGTTTTTAAACACAATTCTATCTGCTTTATTATCTGGCGCTGTTTTATGTGATTCCATATAAATTGACACTCTAAGGTGTGCCTTGTTTTTAATTATTTCAGGGGGGAAATTTGTTTCAAATTTCATTTATAATCATCCTCTCATTTTAATGTTATTGGTGAGTGTATTATTTTACTCCTTTCTGTATAGGGTAGAGAATTGGTAATAATTAGAGTGTAGCATCGTTATTCTAGTTGATTATTATCAATCTCTAGCATTTATACTGACTACTTATATTTAAATTATATCATTATTTTATTGAGTTCACTTAAACTTTTTATGAAAATAAGGTGATAGACATAAAGAAAAGGCAGTCATTCATGTTGTGACTGCCTTCATAATCTTTATTTTATTAGTTTAAATATCCAGGGTGTTCCTCTTGGAATGCATTATGTAAATCTTGATCATAGATTTTAAATTTGTTTTCTCTGAATAATTTTCCTAGGTATTCTGTTGTTAATTTGCTGTCTAAACTAAAGTGTTCTAGAATTTCTTCTTTCATTGCTTCTGTATCTAAGTTAGTAACTTCTGCAACATAGAATTTGCTTTGTCCTGCAACAACTTCTTCAAGTAGTCCTGTTTCAGTTGCAGCAAGTAATTTGTTTAAGACTGCTGTATCTGTTGTAGAAATCTCACTTACAAGCACTTCTTTTGCAACATCATTTGAATCTTTAACTGCATATTCTTTTGCGAGGTCTTCTAATGATTGTCCTGCTTTAGCAAGTTCTAAGACTTTCTTACCATCTTCTTCACTGACTTCTAGGATACGTACTTTACGTGGACGTTTTTTGATGAGTTCTTTGTAGTCATCTGTCATTGCGTTTTTAACAGCAACTTGTACACGTGCAATATTTTTGATTACTTCTTCAATATATTCTTCTTCTGATTCAAAACCATTACTTTTGATTGTTAGTTCGTAGTTTTCGCCAAGAAGTTCTTTTGCTTCTTTGACTGTTTTTTCTACTACTTTATCAAATGCTTCATCTTCTTCAACAATGTTTTTAAGTAGGATTTTTTGTGCTTCTGAGAATATGACTGAAACACTTCCTTGGCTTAAGCGCATGGCTTCAAAGACGTCTGCTTCTTTAATCTCTTTACCATTAATAGTGAAGAGAAGTTCATTTGAAGTCGGTTGAATTGATTTTTGTCCACAACCTACAAGGATTAGGAGTAGAACTAAGATTGTACTTAATTTCTTCATTAGTTTTCCTCCTTAATGAGTCCTAAGACACGTTTGATTCTGTTCTCTACATCTGCATTTGCAAATTCAAAGTTTAATTTTTCTGCTTGTTCCCAAATAGCTTCATTGACAACGTCTGCTTTTTCTTCAGCGATGCTTGTAAAGTATTCAGGATCTTTTAGAAGTCTTTCGAAATCTGTTTCAGTTACTTTAATGATATGACGACCGTGTGTTGTTTCTACCCAACCACTGACTTCATCTTTTTCAAGTTTTAACATTGCATCTAGGAATGGTTCAACAAATTGTGTTTCACTGCTTACTACACCTAAGTTTCCACCTTGTTTTTGGGAGCCTGTATCATCTGAGTATTGTGTAGCAATCTCATCGAATGGTGTTCCTTTTTCTAGAGCTTCATCTACTTTTTTAATTTTTTCAAGTTCAGCTTCTGTTGGATTCTTTGGATCTTCAATCTTAACTAAGATATGGCTAACCATTCTTGGTTTATTTTCTTCAACTTCTTTTTTGAATAATGTATCATAGTTTTCCATGAACTTGTTTGATACGAGTTCTTGGTACTTCGCTTCATTTTCATAGTATTTTGATAGTTCATCAATCCCTGCATAACCCATTGCCTCAAGCTCTAGATTAATTTGGTCCAATCCTTTTTGACCTTCTGATTGTTTGATGTAAGTGATGAATGATTCTGACTTAAACTTTGCATCTGATTGAATATCTTGTGATGTTTCAATGTTTGATAGTAGTTCACGTCTGAAGATTTGGTAAAGTGCTGAGTCGCCCAATACATCATCCATATCTTTTTGGAAATCTTTAACAAAGTAGTTTTCACCTGCAATGGAGAAGACAACTTGTTCACCTTTTATTTTCTTTGTATTAACTGTATTTTTTGCCTGGTCTTGTATATAGAAACCTGTTGCACCTAATAAGAGTGCTGCAACGACTAATACGAACCAATTCTTTTTTAATTGTTCGAGCATAATTTCCTCCTTGAGTCTAGTTAATTATAGTGTATTTAAAACATCAATGCAAGATTATAAAAGCACAGCCCATATGTGATTTTGTGTTATAATAATAAAAGTACAGAAACGGGGTATAAAGATGAGTGGATTAGTAATTAAAGACTTACATGTGTCAATTGATGGCAATGAAATATTAAAGGGTGTAAACCTGAGTATAAATAAGAATGAGATACACGCAATAATGGGACCAAATGGTAATGGGAAGTCAACACTTCTATCAACAATCATGGGTCATCCTCGTTATGAAGTAACCAGTGGGAGCATCACTTTAGATGGTGAAGATGTTCTTGAAATGGAAGTGGATGAAAGAAGTAAAGCAGGCTTATTTTTAGGTATGCAATATCCACAAGAAGTTTCTGGAGTGACCAATGCTGACTTCTTAAAATCGGCAATCAACGCAAGGCGTGATACACCAATTGGTTTATTTGAATTTGTTAAAGAGATGGAAGGCAATATCGATAAATTACGTATGAAGAAAGATCTTGCGCACCGTTACTTAAATGAAGGATTTAGTGGTGGGGAGAAAAAACGTAATGAGATTCTTCAAATGCTAACCCTTAATCCAGAATTTACGATGCTTGATGAAATTGATTCAGGACTTGATATTGATGCTTTAGGTATTGTTGCATCTGTTTTAAAAGAAGCACAAGATGAAAGAAAAATGGGACTACTTATTGTGTCTCACTACGAAAGATTCTTTGAGTTTATCGAACCAACACATACTCACATTATGATGGATGGGAAAATTGTATTGAGTTCTGATAAATCACTTGTAACTAAGATTGACCAAGAAGGTTATGACTGGATTGATGCGAAAAGGGCAGATGAAAAAGTGCATCAAAGACCAGCATCACAAGCTTCAAAGGCTTTAAGAGAATTAGTGGGTGAATAAAATGCAAAAACACAGCTACAGTTCAGGAAACCATACAGTTAGCTTTGAAGTTGATGAAAAACTTGATTTATCCTTAAACTTTGAGAAGGATACTTCTGGTACTTTTATTATGACTGTCTTAGGAGAGGGAAAATTAAACTTGAATGTTAATTTTGAAGGCAATAATTCATGGTCCTTTCTCTATTTAAATAAAAGTCACAGTAGTTTAAAAGTAAATGAACACTTTACGCTTCAAAATAAAGTGAATTTAAAACTCAATTATGGTGAATTATCAGAAGGCTCTACCACAAAAGAGTCTGTCTACGAAATATTGGGACATGATTCATATGTAGATTTAAAAGGTGCAAGTATTGTCTTTGATCATTTAGACTGGGATTTGAAGGCACTGCATCATTCTAAGCGAAGTTTTGCAAACTTAGATAATCATGCGATTGTTCTTAAGGATGCATATTTAAACTTGGAAGTATGTGGTCAAATTGATAAAGGATTCTCAGGATCTGAGACACACCAAATGACACGTGTCATGAATCTTGGTGATGGCGTAAATGCTGTTGTCTTTCCCAAACTACTAATTGATGAAAATGATGTAGCAGCATCTCATGCAGCTACAGTGGGCCAACCCAATGAAGAACATATCTATTATCTTCAATCACGCGGAATTGAGCGAGTTGATGCTTTGAAATTATTAATGAAGGGGTATTTACTCCCAATCACAAAAGATATTGAAAATGAAGTGATTAAAAATGAACTTATTGAAGAAATTGAGGAGAAGGTGAATGCACAATGGACTTAAGAAATGAGTTTCCTCTTTTAGTAAATGATCCCAGCTTTATCTATTTTGATGCAGCTGCAACATCATTAAAACCACAATCGGTCATTGATGCAGTTTTGAACTATTATACGAAGCTGTCTGTTAATGTTTTTCGTGGGGATTATGATTTGTCGATTAAGACAAGTCAGCTTTATCATGAAGTAAAAGAGAAGACGGCTCAGTTTCTTAATGTTGATGTGAAGGATCTTATTTTCACATCCGGTGCATCAGAATCATTGAATATGATTGCCAGCGGTTTTGGATCAGAAGTCATAGACAAAGGTGATGTGATTCTTGTGAATGAAGCAGAACATGCATCCAATGTTTTACCTTGGTTTAAATTAGCTGAAGAAAAAGAAGCAACTGTAAAATACATTCCGATTAAATCAGGTCAGTTGGATCTAGAAAAGTTGGAACTACTTCTTAAACAAGGCGCTAAGATTGTTTCTTTAGCCCATGTATCAAATGTACTGGGTGTTGTGAATGATATTAAGAAAATTGCAGAAATTGTTCATAAGTATGATGCATATTTTGTCGTAGATGGTGCACAAGCAATTGGTCACTTCAAGATTGATTTAAATGATTTAGATGTTGATTTTTATGCATACAGTGCTCATAAAATGTTTGGGCCTACTGGCGTTGGTGTGCTTTATGGAAAACAAGCTGTTTTAGAAATAATGAAGCCGATTCAATATGGTGGTGGCAGTAATGCTCGATTTAATCTTTGTGGTGATATCACACTGAAAGGTATTCCTGAAAGATTTGAATCAGGTACCCCTAATATTGAAGGTGTCTTAGGTTATGGGGCAGCGATTGATTTTGTGATGGGTATTGGTTTGGATCAAATTGAAAAATATGATCATGAGCTTGCTACATATCTTATCGAAAAGATTTCAAAACTAGACAATATTGAAGTTTATAATGTCTTTACTGAAATGGCACTGATCACATTTAACGTTAAAGGCATCTTTGCGCAAGATACAGCTGCTTATCTCAATAGTTTTAATATTGCGGTTAGAAGTGGATCTCATTGCTCAAAGCTCTCAAGTGGCGTTTTGAGCGAAGAAAACACTGTAAGACTTTCAATGTCTATTCATAATACGAAAGAAGATATTGATCGATTTATTGAAGTAATTAAAGATATTACATTAGAAAAAGCCATTGATTTATATCTATAAGGAGGAAAATCATGTTTAATAATCCAAATTTTGCAAGACAGGTTATCATGGATCACTATGAAAACCCAAGAAATAAAAGACTTGAAACAGATTATCTATCCTTAAGAATGGATAGTGATTCATGTATTGATGATATTACGATACAAGTTAAGATAGAAGATAAAATAATTAAAGATGTTGCCTTTGAAGGGACAGGATGTACCATTTCAATTGCTTCAACATCTATGATGAGTGAATTGGTTAAAGGTAAAACAATTGATGAGGCAAGAATTATCTCTGCTGAGTATTTAAAGATGGTTCGATTAGAAGCTTATGATGAAGATATTCTAAAAGAGTCGGTTGTATTTAAAAATGTGGGTCGACAAGCCAATCGTATTACCTGCGCTACATTAGGATGGCGTGGATTGAACGGTTTGTTGAATGAAAGTGAGGGATTGAATGAGTAAGATTAGCGATATGGATAGACTCCCAGATGCAGAATATCAGTTTGGGTTTCAAGATGAAGTCGAAGCAGTAATTCAATTTGATAAAGGATTGAATGAAGATGTAATAAGAGAAATATCAAAAATAAAAAATGAGCCTGAGTGGATGTTAGATATCCGTTTAGAAGCATACAATCATTTCATAACTCGTGACATGCCAACTTGGGGTGCAGATTTATCAGAAGTAAACTTTGATGAGTACATTTACTATCTGCGTGCTACAGAGCGTATGGAAACAAAGTGGGAAGATGTACCAGAGAGTATTCGAGATACTTTCGCTAGATTGGGGATACCTGAAGCTGAAGCTAAATTCTTATCAGGTGTTGCGACACAATATGACTCCGAGATGGTTTATCACTCAATGATGCAAGAAGCAACAGACAAAGGGGTTGTCTTCTTAGATATGGATAGTGGTTTAAAAGAGTATCCTGAACTTGTAAAAGAATATTTTGGAAGCCTTGTGCCATATGATGATAATAAGTTTTCGAGCTTAAATACAGCAGTATGGTCAGGCGGTACATTTATCTATGTTCCGAAAGGGGTTAAGTTAGAAAAACCACTGCAATCATATTTTAGAATTAATGCTGAAAGTATGGGTCAGTTCGAAAGAACGCTTATTATTGTGGATGAGGGGGCAGATGTACACTATGTTGAAGGTTGTACGGCGCCAATCTATTCACAAAACTCAATGCATGCGGCAGTTGTAGAAATTTTTGTACATGAACGTGCAAAGTGTCGCTATACTACAATCCAAAACTGGTCAAATAATGTTTATAATTTAGTAACAAAACGTGCAATTGTTCAAGCACATGGCCAAATGGAATGGATTGATGGCAACATTGGTTCATATAAAACAATGAAGTATCCAGCGTGCTACTTAGTTGGAGAGCGCGCCAAAGCAATGACCATTTCAATTGCAGTTGCAGGAAAGCGTCAAGTACAAGATACAGGAGCTAAAATGTTTCATAAAGCACCTTATACAGAAAGTAATATTGTCTCAAAATCAGTTTCTCGAAATGGTGGAGAAGTTAACTATCGTGGTATTGTGCATCATGATGAAAATGCAGTGCATGGCAAATCAAAAATTGAGTGTGATACTTTAATACTAGATCCAATCTCAAAAAGTGATACGATGCCAGTTAATGTGATTAAAAACAATACATCGACAATTGAACATGAGGCCGCGGTCTCAAAGATTTCAGAAGATGAACTATTTTATCTTATGAGTCGTGGACTGAGTGAAGAACAAGCAAAAGAAACCATCATTTTAGGGTTCTTAGAACCATTCACAAAAGAATTACCAATGGAATATGCCATTGAACTTAACCAACTCATGAAACTTGAGATGGAGGGTTCAGTTGGTTAAGAAGGGGCTAAGAGACAAGCACCTTAAGTTAAGATCTAATCTTAAAGACAAACATGTTTTAGATAAGAAAATAGAAGAAAACATCTTAGAATTTTCTAAACCATATAAAATTGTTTCTGTCTTTAACTCCTTTGGGGATGAAATTCATACCCATGGCATCATTGAAGGGTTATTGGCTGAAGGTAAGATTGTTGCTTGCCCACGCATTATTAATAAAGTGATGCAGTTTGTTCAAGTAGAAAGTCTTGATGATTTCAAAGAGGGATACTTTGGTATTCAAGAACCTAAAGGTTCAACAATCATTGATGATAAAGACTTTGATTTAGTCATTGTACCTTTATTGGCATTCAATACTAAATTATATCGTGTTGGTTATGGGGGTGGCTATTACGATAATTTCCTTCGGGATATACATGCATTTAAATTAGGAATTGCATATGAGTGGAAACGTGTGGATCATAACTTTCAACAGGAGTATGATGTGAAACTTGATGCAATAATGACAGAAGAGGGATTAAAATATGATTAAAAAGAATATCATGAACTTCAGTTTATTAATGCTTATAACCTTTATGGCCCACGGTATGATCAGTACACAAGCTGTACCTTATCTTACCAGTGTGGGCTATAGCTCTGTAGAACGTGGTTACATCATGTCCTTCTATGCTGTTGTTGCAGTTGTAGGACAATTTCTAGCCGGATTTTTAAGTGATAAATTTAAATCAGTCAAACGTTTCTTTACTTTATCTATCTTATTTGTCTTAGCATTTACATTCTTAACATTTATGTTGGATGATAAAAACTTTATTATGCACCTATTATTCATGGGAAATCTCATTGGATTTATTCGGGTTGCTGATAACTTACTTGAGACATGGATTATAGAGGTTGATGGGCTGTATCCATCCTTTGGTGGTATTCGCGCTATTGGTTCACTGGGGTGGGCATTAACATCACTGCTTTCAGGTTACTTGATCGTTTATAAGGGTTATAAACTATTGATGTGGGTTTCAGTAATTCTTAATGTCATGGTTTTTTTCTATTCAATGACTTTAGAAGATGCCAAAAAAGATCATGCAGTTCAAGTAAACTTCAGTGATATGAAATCACTCTTTAAGAATAAGAACTTTGTACTTTTATTAGTTGTCTATGCTTTGGTATATATTGTTTATAATGCGGATGGTATATCTGTTACTGATTATCTATTTTCAGTAGGGGGTACAGAAGCAGAGGTTGGAGTGAAGTGGTTTGTTCAAGCTTTATTTGAGTTGCCAATATTTATTATTGGTGGATTTTTCCTTAAACGATTTAAAGCGAAGAGTTTAATGGTTTTTGGAACATTAATGTTGGGCTTAAGATTTGTATTGTATGCCATCTTCCCAACATCAATCGCTATTATCTTAATCTCTAGTTTACAATCACTATCCTTCCCATTTATATTGATGTCACAAAAGGAGCTTGTTTTAAAGGAAACTGCTGCAGAATTAAGGTCTACAGGACAGATGGTATCTGTTGCACTCACAAGTGGTGCATCAGCCATCCTAGCGCCTATTATCGTTGGTTATTTGGGCTCTGTAGTGTCGGTACAATATGTTGTCTTAGGATTGGGGTTATTTACACTTGTTCCGATGGTTCTAATGTTATTTTATAAAGATGTGAGCATCACATAATTTAACACTGTGCTATCAAATTCGCAACACATTGATTGCCTATAATAAGAGTGTAGACAGATAATAGGTCTACTCAAGAATAGTTTCATATTCTTTTCCTTTATTTATATATGCAAAAAAACGCAGCCCAAGAGCGTTTTTTTGTTTTCACATAGCTTTCATTTGTTTGTCATATTTTAAACACATTGAGAAGTTATAGTATATATGTAATACTTTTTTACAAAATTTCTTCTCCGGAAATCTTGTTTGAAAAATGAAAAAACGAATTCTTTAGAGAGAGTTCTTTTTTTTATTCTATTCTTTAGGTTTTTCCTTATTAAAACGTCATCTTTTGTGTTAAAATAAGTAGAGAGAAAGAGGTAGATTATGAATATAGTTCCGTTAACATCACAATCTATAGCTGAGCTGCGTCTCAAGCGTACTAAATTTGTTCAAGATATGATACAAGATCAAGAAGGCGTTCTTCTTGTGTTAGGTGGCGCTTTTGCTGGCGAAAACAGACAGCATCAAGCCGTATCTTACGCTGTAACAAACATTTTCTTTGAATTATATGAACGATACACATTCGATTTTTGGACATACACATTTGATGCTGAAGGTTTAATGTATTATATAAGAATTGATGGTGATGCAAAAGCAATTAAAAATACCATGATTCACTATGAAGACTATCATCCACTGGGCTTTGCAATTTCAAGTCATGTTTATACATCTGATAAATCATGGACACGTGAAATGCTTAATGTAAAAGAAAGAACAGACTTTTATTTTAAGAAACCATTAGAAGATATTCTTAATGAAATTCAAAAAGATAATAAATATGAAAATGTATTTGTAAAACAGATAGAAGAACAAATTATTAAAACAAATAAGCAATCAGCATTATCAAATATCCTTGTATATGGATATATTGCTGCAGTCGCAAAACCGTATGGATTTGGTTTTTATGGACCAAACCAACGTGGTACAAATAAAGAAATGAACTTTAAGAACTTCATCATGTTATTACGTACTTATAAAAATGAAATGCGTAAAATCTTAACTGTAAACTCAAACAACTATTTAGATATTAGAAGATTCCAAAAAGATGTAGAAGATAAGATTCAATTGGCACTCTTTACACAGTTGCCATTTTACTACACAGTACACATGAGCAGTCTTGTACTCTTTGGATTTATGAACTCTGCTGGGTATCAAGATATTGGTTCCCAAGTTAAAGCTTTATCAGAAGAATTTGATAAGAAACATTTAAAATTAGAAGACAGTGAGCGCTTTGATATTGCACGTACTGGATTTAAAGAAATGGTTTCACACTTCGTTCCATATTTTAATGACACACATGATCCAACCTCAACGATGTTATATATCATGAGTCGTTATCGTGATGTCTCAGTCATTAATGATAGTGGTGAACAAAGCTTATTAAAAATGCAATTCTTAGCTAAAAACTTAATGAAGAAACCCGATAAGTGGGAAGAACTTGAAAAGTTTGCTGTTTCCAATGGTGTTTATCCACAAGATACAACAGTGATTCTTGCAAACACTGTTATGATGGATCTGATCCAAAGAAACTATATTAAGATTAAAATGTTATTCAATTAGAAAGAGGATCCTTAAATAATGAATTTTATTGAAGAATTACAATGGCGAGATTTAGTAAAAGACGTCACAAACTTAGAAAAACTACAAGAACGATTAAAAACTCCAATCTCACTTTACTGTGGTTTTGACCCCACTGCAGACTCACTGCATATTGGTCACTTACAACAGTTAATCTTACTGAAACGATACCAAGCACAGGGGCATCACCCAATTGCTTTAATTGGTGGTGGAACAGGGATGATTGGAGATCCAAGACCTACAACAGAAAGATCATTACTCAGTGATGAAGATTTAAAGAAAAATGTTGATGGTATTGGAACACAAATTAGAAATATTTTAGAATCAGACAACAACCCAGTTCAAATTGTAAATAACTATGACTGGTTGAAAGATATTACTGTATTAGATTTCTTAAGAGATTATGGTAAATTTTTCTCAGTTGCAAATATGATTGCTAAAGATACAGTCGCATCACGTTTAGAAACAGGAATATCATTTACTGAATTCTCCTATACGATTCTTCAAGCACTGGATTTTAATCACTTATACGAAAAATATAATGTTGAAATGCAAATTGGTGGATCTGACCAATGGGGAAACCTTGTGAGTGGGACAGACTTAATTAGAAGACTACAAGATGGTGCGGATGTATATGGTGTAACCTCACCACTCATTACAAAATCTGATGGTAGTAAATTTGGTAAGAGTGAAGGGGAGAATATTTGGTTGAATGCTGAATATACATCCAGTTATGAATTCTACCAATTCTTTATTAATACAAATGATGATGATGTTATGAACTTCTTAAAGAGACTTTCATTAAAATCAGTTGAAGAAATTAAAAACATTGAAAAGAAATTCTTAGAAGCACCTCATGAAAGACACGCTCAAAAAGAACTCGCAAAAGAGTTAACAGAGATTGTTCATGGTAAAGAAGGTTTAGCCCTTGCTTTAAAACTAACAGATGCATTCTTCTCAGGTGATATTCAAAATCTAGAGAAAGCACAATTAGAAGTATTATTTAAAGATGCAGACAGTTATGTCGCAACTGAAGACTATAATTTAATTGATTTACTGGTCAATGCTAAAATTGCACCAAGTAAAAGAGAAGCAAGACAATTGGTTCAAAACAATGCCATTAGAATTAATGGTGAAGTTGTGAATGATCTTGATTATATTGTAAGAAAATCAAATGCGATTGAAGAAACACTGACAATTATCCGTAAAGGACGTCGTCACTATCACGTCATCAATCATAGTTAGGTGGATGCATAATGAAAAAGCTAATCTTATTAATGTTGAGTCTAATCTTACTTGTAGGATGTGGAAATTCAAGAAAAATAGAGAAAGAGAGTATGAACCTTTATGAGACATACTGGAAATCTCTTTTAAATGAATCAAAGTTTCAAACAAGCTCTCGCAGCTTTAATATAGAACATCACTTCCTTAAAGAGGACGATACTTACGCATACTATCTGACAATTGATCAAGCTAAAATTGCGATGTATGATGTAGAAATTATAGTTATAGAAAACAGTGAAAACTATAACGCGACTGAAGACACACTGCCAAGTGCTGGAATCTTCGAATCTAAATTCAACTTGGTTCCAAACCAGGTAAGAAAAGACAGTCCATTTAAAGGTGGCGCCAACTTAGTAAGACAAGAACTAGAAGATGATGAAGTTACCATTCGTGTTCTTGTGGCTTGGAAAAACTATACAAAATTAGATTCATTTAAAGAAGTATTTGAATTTGACTTAAAATATGAAGAGCCCACAACTGAAGAGACTGAAGAAACAGTAGAAGAGTAATTTAAAGCCGCATCTAACGAATGTTAAATGCGGCTTTTCTTATATACGAGGTTTTATATGGAATACACAGAACTAAGAATTGAAAACACAGACTACATTTATGCCATGATTGATGATTCCCTGGCATATTTTGGTTTGAAAGAACATGCTCTAAAAGATTTCAAAAAAGACTTTAAGCTTTATGATATAAAAGAAGTAAGTCAAGCCAGTTGTTTATTTGAACAGGAAATCAAAGACTATTATAAAGGCAAGCTACGCGTCTTTAAAACACCACTCTATTATAGTGGAACAGACTTTCAAAAAGCAGTCTATAAAGTCCTAAAAGATGTACCTTATGGACTTGTAATCTCTTATTCAGAACTTGCCCGACGCCTGGGTGATGTCAACAAAGTAAGAGCCGTAGCCAGTGCAGTAGGTAAAAACAGACATTTAGTGATTATTCCATGTCATCGAATTATATCAAAGAGTGGTGCCATTGGTGGTTTTAGCTCTGGTTTAGATTTGAAAAGAAGATACTTAAAGATAGAAGGTATTAATCTATGAAGAAAATAATTATTCTATTAGTAATCTTATTATCTTTAGCATCATGTACTGTTAAAAAGGAAGATTTCCCATCCTATATGAACTCTTTAATAAAAGAGATTTATAGTCCAAAATCACTCAGTATGAACTTATCATTTAATAATCTAGAAACTTTTGATTTAAAACCAGAACTATATGAGCTGGGATTTGAAACAAAAGATGATTATATTGAATCAATAGATAAGGTAAAAAAGATTATAAAAGAGTTAAAGTCATTTAGAAATTTAAAAGACCAAGAACTTTTAGATCAAAAAGCTTCTATTGCATATTTTGAGGATCTACTAAAACGCTATGACTACCATGACTTTGAGTATGGTGAGAATCTTAACTTAAATACAGGTTTTATATTTAATATCGCGAATTACTTAGAAGTATATGAATTTAAGAATGCGCATGAGCTGGAGGCTTATTTTAACTTTATACATTCTTTTGAAAAAGATATCTATCAATATCTTGATTTAGAAAGAGAAAGACAAAAGCGTAACACTGGTTTTGGCCAACAAGAAATTGACAAAATGCAAAGTCATGCTCAAAGTCTTGTCTCAGCGATTAAAGAAGATGACTACTTCTTAAAAGTGCTTTTCAAAGAGAAGATTGATGCGGTAACATTTGAAGTAGATGAAGACATCTTAGATAAACACAACAGTTTAATGAATGATGTCTTTGCGAGTACTTATGAATTAATTGCTGATGAGCTATCTCTTATTAAGGCAAAAGAATCACGAGGCCTGGCTTCAAAACCAGAAGGAAAAGCTTACTATAATATGTTACTCAATGAATATTTAGGTAAGAAGGTCTCAGTAAATAAGTACTTTGATATGTTGGTAAAAGAATATAATAAGGGCTTAAGAAAGCTCTCTACATTTGATGATAGTTACTTTGAAACATATCTAAATGCCGATTATTACCATGATTATGGCAGTGGGGAAAAGACACTTGATTATTTATATGTTGCGATGCAACTGGATTTTCCAAAGATTGATGCGGTGAACTTCGAGATGAGACGCGTGGATGAATCTAATTCTGAAGCTTCAGCCCCTGCTTATTACTTCACTCCTAAAGTAGATGCAAAAGAAGAGGATTTACAATATATTTATATTAACGGTCCCTATGATAAGGCACTGTATCCGACCTATGCACATGAAGGTTATCCAGGGCATATGTATCAGTTAAACTACTTACGTCAACTCAATATGCATCCGCTTCGCTATATGCTAAGTACAAGTGCAACAATTGAAGGTTGGGCTAAGTATGCTGAGAACTATAGTTTAAGTTATATTACAGATCAAACACTTTATGAATTCATTACTGAGTATACATACTTAATTGAAATGGCGCATATGATTTTAGATATGGGTGTGAATTATTATGATTGGGATATGACTCAATTCAAAGAGAATATGATGAATCTTGGTTTGATTAGTGAAGATGAATCAGTAGAACAACTGGAAGCATCCTATTTGAGTTTTGTGATGAGTCCGGGTGATTACGTTAAATATTATGGTACCAGTATGGAAATTAGAAATATGGCGAAACAATACCGTAAAAAGGGTAAATCTGATTTGGAGTTTCATACAGATTATCTGGATGTTGGTGCGACCAGTTTAAGAGTTATAAAAGAAGCGCTTGGTTTAAAGTAAACCAAGCGCTTTGTTCATTTCTTCAAATAAGCGATTCTCATCTAAATAATGATATCCAAATTCAATTATTTCCTGACCCTTGCCTAATGAGAACTGTAAGGGACCTAAAGGAATATTGATGTGAAAATCAGCCAATCTTCCAAGGTGTAAATCAAATTCAGAACTGTTAATTTGATAAACCTGCATTGCTAAAGAAAACATACTTGTTGAATCCAATGGTTCAACTTTTTTCTTTGATGTAATTGCAAGTGTTTCAACATCTTTAAATTTACTGAGCAGGGGTACAGGTACATTCAAGCGTACACCACCATCTACCAAGCGATAATCTTGATACTCTACTGAAGAGAAAACAAAGGGTACGGATGCACTGGCTCGAACAGCAAGTGCTAAACTAACATCATCGATTAAAATACTGTCATCATAAACATCGAAATCATCCTTATTACTGACAAAGACAACAAGTTTTCCTGTTGTTAAATCAACAGATGGAATAGCAATCGGTATTTTGACATCTTTAATACTTTGAACATCATATTTTAAGAAACGTCTTTCCAACTCTTTTTCTACGATTATACCATCGATATAACCGCCTTCTATTTTCTCAGTAGCAAAGGGTAGTATTTTATGACTTGGTTTACGGAATAATTTTTTGTCAATAAAGAACTGTTCCATCTCAAGCATTTCCTTCTTTAATGTTTTTGAGTCACAACCACAAGCAATTAAAGCTGCAATAAAAGATCCCATACTGGTTCCGGATAAGGCATTGATATGAATGTTCTCCATCTCTAGTTTTTCAATAATCGCAAAATGAGCGAAACTTTTAAGTCCACCACCTGCAAGTACAAGGTTAATTTTCTTCATATTACCTCCAAGTAAACAAAAAAGGGCCAAAGCCCTTTTAGATTTTTATTTTAATTTTGAAGCTGCTTCTTCATCAACAATGATTGTTACATCAGGGTGACTTTGAAGTGCTGAAGCTGGTAAATCTGTTGTAGGACCTTCTTCAATAAGTTTTTGAATCGCGTCTGCTTTATTTTTACCATAAGCAAATAAGATGATTTTCTTAGCTTTTAGAATGGATCCAATACCCATTGAGATGGCTGTTTTAGGTACATCATCAATTGAATCAAAGTTACGTGAGTTTGCTTTGATTGTTTCTTCAACTAAATCAACTTCACGAGTGATGGAGTCAAAGCTTGCACCAGGTTCATTAAAACCGATGTGTCCGTTTGAACCAATTCCTAAGATTTGTAGATCAATTGGATTTTCTGCCATAATTTCTTCATATTTAACACATTCTGCTTCTACATCTTCAGCAGCACCATTTGGTAAGTAGTTTGCTTTGAATGGTTTTGCATCGAATAGTTGTTCTTTCATGAAGTAGTTATAACTTTGATCATGTGTTGGCTCAAGACCAATATACTCATCTAAGTTGATTGACACAGTGTTAGTAAAGTCTAGGTCACTTTCACGTAATAATTTATAGAAAGTTTCCGGTGTACTACCTGTTGCTAAACCAAAGACATTCAGTTGTCCATTGTATAATGCCTCTTTAACGATATCAAAGCCAGCTTTTGCGCCTTCGATATTATCTTTTACAATAATTTTTTTCATTTTTTCTTCCTCCATATTATCAAGTATATTATAGCATTTAAGCCTTCATTTACAAGTTTTTCGTATCACATTGAATGATAAATATGGTTCAAAAGTGATAATGTCCTAGTATAACAAAAGGGATTATGTCCCAATGATTTATAATGGTCCTATGAAGGAGGATCATTCATGAAAAAGGTAGTATTAAATTTGAAAGAAGATTATTAGTATAAAATTATTAAGAAGTTAGTTGATTCAAACGGCAATAAAAAAAGCGCTGCGATAAAACTCAATTGTAGTTATAGGCATATTAATCGTTTAATCAAGAAGTATACAGAAGGTGGAAAGGAAGCTTTCGTTCATGGAAACACTCAAAAAGATCCCATCAATAAACTTTCTAATGAATGCAGAGAGAGGATATTAGATATTTACTGTCTAGATCTTTATGACGCGAATTTGAAACACGCAACAGAGTTACTTCATTCACATTATGATATATCGATTAGTGATACTACTTTAAACAGTATCCTTAGAGATAACTATATTCTTTCCCCTAAAGCACAACGGAAGACGAAGAAAAACATGAATAAAAAATTGAAAAAACTACAAAGAGAAGCGAAATCAAATAAAGAGATCATAGCGCTTGATGAAAAAATGGAAAGTCTAGATCGAAGTGATGCGCATCCAAGACGACCACGATGTGCTTATTTCGAAGAACTTATTCAAATGGATGCATCAGTACACAATTGGTTTGGCGACATAAAAACACATCTTCATTTAGCGATTGATGATGCGACTGGAAAAATAGTAGGTGGTTATTTTGCCGAGCAGGAAACTTTAGCCGGATACTATCAAGTACTAAATCAAATACTAACAAATCATGGTATCCCTGCTCGATTCTTAACAAATAGAAGAACCGTGTTTGAATACAAATTAAAAAACGCACCCTCCGACGAAGAAGATACGTTTACTCAATTCTCATATGCCTGTCATCAATTAGGCATAGATATTGATACAACTAGTGTTCCTCAAGCTAAGGGGCGTATAGAACGCCTAAACGGTACATTACAATCACGCATCCCCGTTGAACTTAGACTTAAAGCTGTCCAGTCGATAGAACAAGCCAATCGACAACTCCCTCAAATCATAAAGGTGTTTAACAATCAATTCGCTCTACAATTACATCATAGTAAAACCGTCTTCGAAACACAACCCACGAAAAAGGAAATAAATCTAACACTTTCAATACTATCGAATAGAATTGTAGACTGTGGACACTGTGTAAAATTCTATAATAAATATTATATTCCCACCACAAGCAGTGGAATGAAAGTATATTATCCTGGCAAAACGCCAGCACTCATAATCAAATCACTTGATGGACAAATGTTCGTAAATATTAATGAAACGATTTATAGATTAGAAGCGGTCCCTGATCGACACGAACTATCAAAAGAGTTTGATGATATACCAGATGAAAAACCAAAAAGAAAACAAATACCATCAATGCATCACCCTTGGAGAATAGGTTCATTTGCATCTTATATCTATGAGCAAAAGCACCGTCAAGACGGTGCCGATGTTTAACATTATTCAAGACATAGTCTCTTTCGCTTTACATTTTTTCGTATCACATTGAATGATAAAAGTGTTATAATTAATGTATCGGAGGATATTATTATGATTATTATAAACGGAAAACTTTACACAGAGAAAAGAACTATTGAGAGTGGATACCTTATTTTAGAAGATGGAAAGATTCAATCTTTTGGTGAAATGAAATTTGCACCAAAGTATGACGGTGAAGTCATTGATGCAAAAGGTAACCATGTGATGCCTGGTTTTATTGACCAACACATCCATGGAGCTTATGGCGCGGATAATATGGATGCAACGAAAGAAGCACTTGAAATCATGGCTAAAGGTTTACCACAAGAAGGAACCACATCTTATTTACCAACGACAATGACGCAGTCAAAGGAAGCTGTATCAGTTGCTGTTGGTTTAATTGCTGATTACCTAGAAAATGACAATGGACCAGGTCAAGCGCAAATGTTAGGAATTCACTTAGAAGGACCTTTTATATCTTCAAAACATGTGGGAGCACAAAATCCATTGTTTGTTCAAGTCCCATCTATTGAAAGATTTGATCACTATAATAAAATGGCCAAAGGTCATATTAAACTTATTACTTATGCACCAGAAGAAGCTGAAGCAGGTTTTACAAATCACTTAGTAGCCAATGGTGTTGTACCATCAGCAGGACATACAGATGCAGGATTTGATATTATTATGGATCATGTTGCTGAAGGATTAAGTAACATGACACACTTCCATAATGCAATGTTACCACACCACCATAGAGTACCTGGTGCTGTAACTGCAGGATTTGTAGAAAACAAACTAAAAGCAGAACTCATTGTCGATGGCATTCATGTTCATCCAAAATCAATCTACGCTACATACAAAATTAAAGGTGCAGAGAATGTGATTGGTATTACTGATGCAATGCGTGCTAAGGGATTAGAAGATGGTGTGTATGACCTTGGTGGACAAGATGTCCATAAAAAAGGTAAGGAAGCAAGACTTGCGGACGGTACATTAGCAGGTTCAGTTGCAGAAATGGACTTTGTTGCAAGAAACCTTAAAGAATTTACAGGATGTACAATGGAAGAGCTTGTCTTAATGACCTCAACAAATGCAGCCAAACAATTGGGTGTCTATGGAACTAAGGGAAGTATCAATATCGGTAAAGATGCAGATATCGTTATCTTAGATGCATCACTTCATGTTGACAAGACCATTTGCCGTGGTGTTGTGGCATACGCAAAATAATTAATATTATTAATGAACATTTAAAAAGCGATCTAACCTCATGGTAGATCGCTTTTTCTTACGTTAATCGTTTATTTCTTTACTTAAAGCAATGATTTCATCAATTGTATCACCGATGAATTGAATTGTATTTTTAAGTGCTGTGTCTGAGTTTAAATCAATATCAACAATTTTAGCGAGTTCGACAGGGTTTTTAGATCCTCCTGCTTTAAGGAAGTCTTTCCACTGTTCAATATCTAGTGTACCTTCCAGTATCTTTTTAGAGCTCTCTGTTGCGATGCTAAGGCCTGCTGAGTATGTATAAGGGTAAAGTCCCATGTAGTAGTGTGGTTGGCGCATCCAGGTTCTTTCTGAACCTTCACTAATCTCAACATCATCTCCCCAGAAGTCTTTTAAGACTTTATGGAATAATTCATTTAATACTGGTGCAGATATTGCTTGGTTGTTGTCTATACGGTGATAAACTTCACGTTGGTATGCTGCTTCAAGAAGATGGGTTACAAAGTTATGGTAGTATGTTCTTGAAATAAGTGTTGATAAAATCCAACGTTTAAATCGTGGATCATCGGATTGTTTCTTCATGTGGTTTGCTACAAGCATCTCGTTCATGGTTGAAGGTGCTTCAATTAGAAATAATGAGGGTCTTGCGTTATAAATTGATTGGTGTTGTCCTGAAAGATAGAAATGTCCAGCATGCCCAAGTTCGTGGGCCAATACAAATACTTCTCGCATCTTTTCTGTCCAGCTAATTAAGACGTATGGGTGAATACCATAAGGTGTTGAACAGTAGGCACCAGTCGATTTACCTTTGTTTTGAGGGAAGTCAATCCATCTTTCATCAAATGCACGTTCAATGAGTTCTTTATACTCATCACCTAATATTGAGAGCCCATCAATGAGTTCTTGTTTTGAATCTTCAATAGAGATATTTGGTTCGAAATCTGGATCAACGAGTAAATGTAAATCATTTGTTGTCATTGTTTCTAAACCGTGGATCTCTTGAAGGTGTTTTGCAAACTTTCTCATATGGGGTGCCAACTCATTCATAATTGTATCAATCTGATTATTATAAATATGTGCTGGAATCTCTTGATCAAAGAGTAGATAATCAATTGTATTATCGAAATCTTTTAATCTTGCCATAGATTTTTCTTTTAGTACTTGGGCTTTATAAACACTTGCGAATGTATTTTCATGTTCTTTTAATGATTTATGGAATTTATCAAATGCCTGATGTCTAATATTAAAGTCATTATTGAAAGCCAGTTCATCTTCAAAGTAACCAAAGTTCATTTCAATGGATTGATCTTCTGTTTCAACATTTTCAAACTTCATATCTACAAGTTTTGCCATATTATAAATTTCATAAGGTGCACCTAAAGTGGCACTTAGATGTGAGAGTGCATCTTCAACTAAAGGATCGAGAAGGTGAGGGAGTTGACGCTCAACATCTTCAATCGTTTTTGTGAAGTCAGCTCTTTTATCTTTAACCTCTTCTAAAATATTTGGATCAAGTCTTAGAATCTCTTGATCAATAAAGTTGAGTAATGGCATGACCTCAGATAAGTTCATGCTAACTTCGCCTGCTAAAGCCATAGCGTTTGGATCACTTTGGTCCTGATCAGAGTTAAGGTTGAGATAAACAAAGATATGCATAATATTTGCACGTAGCTTTGCATTCTCATCGAGTGCAGCTATAACTGTATCCGCATTGTCTAATTTACCTTTATATGTTTTATTAAAAGTTAGGATATCTTCTCTTACTTTCATTGCATCTTCTTTAAGGGCACTTTCTGAAACATAGATGTCTTTTAAGTTCCAGGTATGTTTTTCTTCGACTTCATTTCTATTTAGTATTTTCATAAATTATCTCCTTTAGTTTATTATACGCTATATCTTAAAGGGAACTCAAAGTTATTTTCATGAAATGTGAGTTCGTGAAAGTAATAATTTGCAAAGTTTCATAAATATTATGTAAATCTTTCATTTCTATTGAATGTTCTTACATTTTAGATTATACTTAGCATACGAAAGAAGGAGGTATTAGAATGAAAAAGTTTTTAATTGTAGCATTTGTATTGCTGTTTGTACTGGTAGGATGTGGTACTAAGCAGCAGCAGAGTAATAAATTTATTATTGTTACTGACACAGCGTTTCCACCATTTGAGTATACAAATGAAGATAACGAGTTTATTGGAATTGATGTGGACTTAATCCAGGCTATTTCAGATAAAGAAGGGTTTGAGATTGAGTTACAACCCGTTGGATTCTCAGCGGCTTTAACTGCATTAGAAACTGGCGCAGCTGATGGTTTGATTGCAGGTATGAGTATTACAGATGAACGTAAAGAAAAGTACGACTTCTCAGATGCATACTTTGAAGTATATGTAACTATGGGCGTTAAAGCGGATTCTAATATTAAGGGGCTTGAAGATCTTAAAGGGAAAAACGTTGCTATTAAAGAAGGTACAACAAGTGCCGCTTATGCAGAAAGTGTTAAAGATGAGTATGGATTTACAGTTTCATACTTTGACTCATCACCAGTGATGTATGCTGATGTTACTACAGGTAACTCAGTGGCAGCATTTGAAGATGAACCAATCCTAGACTACAATATTAAATTTGGTGATGTTGCACTTAAAAAAGTTGATTCTGTTAAAACGAATCCAACACCATATGGTTTTGCAGTTCTAAAAGGAAAGAATACAGATCTACTTGATAAATTTAATGCAGGACTCAAGGCTTTAAAAGAAGATGGCACATTTGATGCTATTGTAGACAAGTATAGTAAATAGAGTGATATTAAGATGAATATATTAAAAATATTCTTAGATAATCAAGAAGTATTTATTGAAGCAATCTTCAATACATTAAAAATGACAGTAGTGTCCTTGTTTTTCGCAACATTATTAGGCCTACTTGTCAGTCTTCTTATTTTATCTAAATATAAATTATTAAAATTGTTGGGGCGCATCTACGTTGATATTTTCCGTGGCGTCCCAATGATTGTGTTAATTATGTTTGTTTACTTTGGAATCCCTCAAGGCGTACAAGCTTTAGGACTAACAAACTTTAGATTTACAGTATTCACTGCAGGAGCCTTAGCGCTAAGCTTAAATGCCGGTGCCTATATGGCTGAAATTATTCGCGGTGGTATATTGGCAGTCGATAAAGGACAAACAGAAGCATCATTGAGTCTGGGGCTTGATAGTAATATGACAATGAAAGAAGTTGTATTACCACAGGCATTTAAAATTATGGTGCCATCAATCATTAACCAGTTTATTATAACCTTAAAAGACACATCTTTAATTTCAGTCATTAGTTTTGCTGAAATTGTTAAGACAGGTCAAATCATTATCGCTAGATCAGCTGCATATACACTCCAGGTATGGACTGTTGTTGGGTTTATATATCTTATGATGATTGTACCTTTATCCTACTTAGGAAGATATGTAGAGAAGAAGGTGAACCATGACTAATATTATAGAAATCAAAAACCTAAAAAAATACTATGGTAAAAACTATGTACTTAAAGGAGTGGATCTAGATATTAAAGAAAATGAAGTGGTCTGTATTATTGGCCCTTCAGGTAGTGGAAAGAGTACCTTACTAAGATGTCTTAATCGACTCGAAGAACCCAGTTCTGGAACAATTAACTTTGAAGGTGTAAAAATGACTTCTAATAAAAAAGAACTCATTGCGCACCGTAAAAAGATTGGTATGGTATTTCAACACTTTAATTTGTTTCCACATCTCACAGTTCTAGAGAATATTACACTTGCACCAAAGAAACTGAAACTTATGTCGACAGAAGAAGCCAATGAATTTGCGCGGGTTTTGTTAGATAAAGTCGGTATCGAAGGAAAAGAGAAAGCCTACCCAGATACATTATCTGGTGGTCAAAAACAAAGAGTTGCGATTGCCAGGTCCATGGCAATGAAGCCAGATGTCGTTTTATTTGATGAACCCACATCAGCACTGGATCCAGAAATGGTAAAAGGTGTACTCAATGTTATGAAATCTCTAGCACAAAGTGGTAAGACGATGGTCATTGTCACCCATGAGATGAACTTTGCTAAAGATGTAGCAGATAGAATCGTATTTATGGATGAAGGACAGATTGTTGAACAAGGCACTCCAAGTGAAGTTTTAAACCATCCAAAAGAAAAAAGAACACAAATATTTTTAGATCAAATACTATAAAAACCCAGGTTGTGAAAAACCTGGGTTTTCGCACAAAGTAGAGCGACTAAATATAAAGCCATTCCTTTGCAAAAAAAATGTACTTTTTCTATACTAGTTTAGTAGAGGAGATAATCAAATGAAAACAGTAATTATTTATGCACACCCTTGGGACGGAAGTTTCAATAACCATGTGCTCACAACAACAATTGAAAAACTAGAAGCAAAGGGAGAAACAGTCGATGTTATTGACTTAAACAAAGACAACTTCGACCCAGTCATGAGACCAGAAGATCTACGTGTATTCGCAAGAGGTGAGTATCATGACGAAATGGCAGAAGACTACGTAAACAGACTAAAAGCGGCTGATAAAGCAATCTTTATCTTCCCAATCTGGTGGTATGGAATGCCAGCTATCCTAAAAGGATTCTTAGACAAAGTACTATTAAAAGGTACAACATATGTTGAAGATGAAAACCATAACTTAAGTGGTGTATTAGGAATTAAAGAATCTGCAGTATTCACAACAGCAAATATCTCAAAAGAAATCTTTGCACATTTAGGTGACCCAATTCAAAAACAAATTATTGAAGGAATCTTCCAAATGGTTGGTATTGAAAATACAGAGTGGATTCACTCTCAAACAGTACATCTTGAAGAATCAAGAAACGAGTACTTAGAACAAATTGCAGCTTATTTAGCATAATCGAAGATAGCGGAAACGCTATTTTCTTTTGCCCTTAAATTAGGGTGAAAGGGCTTAAATCTCTACTTATTACTATAGTATGATAAAATGGAACTATAGAACATTCATTTATATTGTGTATAGTAAGTTGAAATATAATATTTCAAAGGAGGATAATATGGTTAAACTGAAACGTGCACTGGTAATATTGTTTATCGCTCTGTTTGTTTTGAGTGCTTGTGGTAAGAAAGTTACAAACAAGGAAACACTCATAGATGTATTTACTACAACAAGTGAATATGAATCATTTGAAGGAAATTTCGAGGCAACTGTTGAAGCGGAAGAAGACCCAACAGGAGGCTTACTGGGTACTGAGTTTAAACTGACAGGCGATATCAAAGCCAACATGAAAACATCAGAACTAGCCATGAACCTTAAAACTTCAATGATGGGTATGGATATAAATATGGAAGCTTTCGTAAAAGGTGACCAAGCTGCTTTTAGAATTCCTTTCTTAACCGAAATATTAGGAATGGGAAATCCATATATTATCGTTGATACACCACTAGAAAGTGATGTAGAAGAGCCAGACCTTGCTATGATTAAAAAGTATACAGAGGCACTGAATAAAGGCTTAAACGAAGGACTTGACGAAAAGCAAATTGAAATATTAGAAGATGAAGTCCACACTACACCAACAGGTGATGTAAAAGGTAAACGCATCAAGATAAATATACAAGATGGAGACATTGCGAAAATTAATGCCGCAGTACAAAAATCACTCTTAGAAGCAGGATTAATAACTGAAACTGAGATTGATGATCAAGTCACAAACGGTGCGATGAACATTGAGTTATTTGTAGATGATAAAGACCGACTCATCAGTGTTAAAACAGATGTTCAAGAAATCATTACTGATGATGATGGCATAGAACAAACAAGCAAAGTAAGCTTCGTACTCAACTTATGGAATATTAATGACAATGTTGATTTAGAGATACCTGAATTCACTGATGATAATAGTATGACACTGGAAGAATTTAATAACTTTGGTTTGTTTGAATAATGAATGTACAAAAGGACGGCTTGACCGTCCTTTTATGTTATAATACTATCATTACAGGAGGCTATTATTATGTTAAATATTGCAATTGTTGGAGCAACCGGTATGGTTGGAGAAAAAATTAGAGAAGTTTTAGACGAACGTTTTGATAAGATTGATCATATTACATTTCTTGCATCAAAAAGATCTGCAGGGAAAACTATAAATTTTAAAGGAAAAGATTATATTATTGAAGAGCTTACGGAAACAGCATTTGAAGGAAAAGATATTCAATATGCTCTTTTTTCAGCAGGGGGTAGCATATCTGAAAAGTATGCACCTATTGCGATTGCTAATGGCATTGTCGTAATCGATAACAGTTCACATTTTAGAATGGATGAAGGGGTGCCACTCATTGTGCCTGAGGTGAATTCAGACGCGTTAACTAAGGAAGCGAAACTGATTTCTAATCCAAACTGTTCAACAATACAATCCATGTTACCATTGAAGGTCATTCATGAGTTGTTTGGTTTAAAGCGTGTTGTTTATACTACATACCAAGCAGTATCTGGTGCTGGTGTTGGTGGTGTGAGTGATTTAGTTAATAAGGAAGTAAAACAGTTCTCAAGACCGATTCATGGTAATGTACTGCCACAAATTGATGTCTTTGATACAGATGGTTATACAAAAGAAGAATTGAAGATGATTGATGAAACTAGAAAGATCTTAAATCTTCCTGATTTAAAAGTCACAGCTACTGCAGTACGTGTTCCGGTAGAGAATGGACACTCAATCGCGATGAATGTTGAGTGTGTAAAGCCTGTTGATTTAGATCTACTAAATAAAACTTTAAAAGAAACTGAAGGTATCGTTGTGGTTGATTTACCAGATTACCCAATTGCAGATGATGCGAATGGTACTGATGATGTTTATGTTGGACGTATTCGAAAAGATAATTCAGTCGAAAACGGGATTAACTTATGGTGTGTTGCAGATAATATTAGAAAAGGTGCAGCAACTAATTCAATTCAGATCCTTGAGTCTATGATAAAACTTGAGGTTAAGAGTGAGTCATAAACAGGAAAAGTTCGGCTTATTTACAACGATTTCAATGATATCTGGTATTGTTATTGGATCAGGTATCTTCTTTAAGACAGACGATATACTTTATGCCACACAGGGTTCTGTAAAGCTAGGAGTTTTACTTTGGGTATTGTCCGCTTTTGGGATTATCTTTGGAGGCTTAACTGTATCACTTTATGCAAAGAAAGAATCCAAGGCAGGGGGCCTTATCACATACAGTGAAATGGCTTGGGGTAAGAAGTGGGGTTATATTGCTGGTTGGTTTCAAACGGTGTTTTATTACCCTGCAATTACCGGTATCCTTGCTTTTGTTGCATCTGTTTATTTGGGTCTTTTATTTGGAATTAATGATCCTAAAGATATTCGTATATGGATTATGACAATTGTAGTTATATTATCACTTTTTGGTTTTAATATTCTATCAACAGAAAGTGCTGGTAAGTTTCAAAATTTAACTCTAGTCATTAAGTTGGGTGCGCTATTTAGTCTGGCTTTATTAGGAATTGTATTGGGAGATAAATCTAATCTTGTCCAAACAAGTCAAACACAAGCAACATCTTCTGGTTTATTCTATGGTTTAGTGGCGGCAGCTTTTGCTTTTGATGGCTGGTTTGTTGCGACCTCTATAGCCCATGAAATAAAAGATCCTAAGAAAAACCTTTCTAAAGCACTGATTTTAGCACCCATCATGATTTTAATTGTTTACCTTTTATATTTTGTAGGGATCAATGCGATGTTGGGACCGGAACAAATTATGGCTTTAGGGGACAGTTCAGTAGGTTATATTGTGAATGACCTAATGGGTCCTATTGGTGTGAAACTTGTTTATAGTGCAGTATTTATCTCCATTTTAGGGGCTGTGAATGGTTTGTCTTTAGCTTATATTAGACTGCCATACTCCTTATCTTTAAGAAAAGAGTTTATGCAACATGAAAAGATTTCGCAAATACATCCGAAATATGGTTTGTCACTTCCTTCAGCTTTGATCGCACTAAGTTTAACTTTAATTTGGCTATTCTTACATTTTCTATCTGTTTTTGATGTAAAATTTTTATTCTTATCTTTTTCCGGTTTAGAGATTGATAGCTTACCTATTGTTTTAATGTATATATTCTATGTTGCTTTGTTTTTGAAAGTCTTAGTTAATACAATTAAGAAGAAATCACATGGCTTTCTTTATGGAATACTTTTTCCATCTTTAGCGATACTGGGATCTAGCCTGGTGCTTTATGGGGGATTTAGTAATCCTAATGGCTTAATATACTTATTGATTTCAATTGTAGGTATTCTCTTTGGCTTATGGCTAAGACCAAAACATACTTGATATATATAGAAAGACCATGATTAAAAAAATCATGGTCTTTTTTAAAATTATAAGCATGAAAAAAGGAAGTGATATAATATCGCTTCCTTTTGATTACCGTCTTATCGGTTGTAGAATTCAACAACTAGAGCTTCAGTAATTTCTTGGTTTAGTTCTGAACGTTCTGGTAAACGAACATAAACACCTTTCATTGCATCTTTGTCAAATGTTACAAAGTCTAAGTGACCAACACTTGCTTCTAGAGCATCTTTTACTAATTCTAAGTTACGTGATCTTTCGCGTAGTTCAATTGTTTGTCCTGGTTTAACTGTGAATGATGGAATATCTACTTTCTTTCCAT
>CAYPHX010000012.1:0-29189 GCA_964410635.1 uncultured Erysipelothrix sp.
AAATTATTTCCTTGTTAAACTTGTTTATAGATTAGAGTTTGGAACTTATTTTTATATTAAAAGAAATGAAGCAGTGCTCCATTCCTTATCATTACTCTTGAATGTTCAATTGTTGTGTTTCTTTCTTCGAAACTGCTAAACAAAATAACACTCCAAATAGCTCAACAAATGCCATTAAAGCGAAAACAGTTTTAGCATCCAAGAAACGACTTCCGATAAAGGATATAAAAAATGTTCCCAAGCCCATTGCCAGTGTTGCATTGAGTGAGATTGCTGATGCTCTAACATTTGTTGGTACATTTTCTGAGATTAAATGCATAACTGCAGTATAGGCTGAACCATACCCAACACCATGTGTTAGTGATACAAAGAAAATAACCGGTGCATAAGGAAATAACACATAGGCAGCAAAACGCATCATATTTAAGAATGCCGCGAGTGCTAAGATTTTATAAGCACCAAATCGGTCTATCAATTTATCTGATACATACATCATAGGTATTTCAGTACCTGCAGTAACTAAGACAATCAATCCTAAAAATTTTAAATCCAGTCCTGCATAGTCTTTGACATAGATTCCAAAGAAAGTGGATATCACACCTGTTGCTGCAAGCACAGTAAAGGATGCAAACAGAATTGCTAAATATGCTTTATTTACAAACAGTGCTTTATAAACACCCTTATGTTCTTTTTCAACGTGTACTTCTTCTTCCTCATGTTGAATATCAGGTAACTTACTTACAATAAGAAATGGAATGAACATACATACTGCAAACACAATAAAGATAATTTGTAGTCCAAAACTATCAGTTAATATCCCACCAACATATCCTGCAACTGCAAATCCTAAAGAACCAAAGAGTCTCAGTCTTCCGTATGGAATATCCTTTAACTTTGAGTATTCTAGGGCAAAGTTTTCAGTTAATTGTCCGGGTGCATTTAAGAAGAATGATAAAGTAATATAGAATATTACAACTAGAATAAGCGAATCAAACTTAACTACAAAGATTAACAGTAAGCTAAGTATGATTGTTGCAAGCATCACTGTACGTAAGATTACTTTATGTTTCTTAAATTTATCACTGACATATGCCAGTGCATTACTTGAAAAGAATGCAATTATAGGTACAAAACTCATCATCAATGTTACTTGTGATTCTGTCATCGTTGTTGCACTTAAGAAGAATACTGAAAGATAGCTTAACAGTACACCCAATCCAAAAAACATTGAAAAGTAATAAAGATAAATCATATTGTAAATCCTCCCTTTAACTTTAGAACATACTTTGAGCAATGATAATTAGTAATGGTATTGTAAACAGACTAAACAGTGTTGTGAATGATACTAAACTTGAAGTATATACTGGATCCTTACCATATATTTGTGAAAACATGGCCGCGGTTGTTCCAGTTGGACAAGCAATCACAATTAACAATGTGAGAAATACGTTGGGATCATTTATTGGCAAGAAGTAAAGAACAAGTAAGGATATAATAGGCACAATGATTAACTTGTGCAAACTCACAAGTAGTACCGCTTTTATGTGACTTAACATTTCCTTATCGATTTCCGCTACATAAGTTCCCAATACAATCATCGCTAAAGGTGTATTTAACGAACTTAACATACTGACGGTGTTAGCTATTGATATGGGTACTTTTAATTTAGTCCAAATTAAGACAAGAGAAATAATAAAAGAAAACACAGCAGGATTTTTAAGAACATTTTTCAGATCAATACTGTCCGCAGAATCTGATATCATCACAACACCCAGTGTCCACACTAAGAGCGTTTGTGCAATCATAAATGGAATAATATACGGAACATACGCTCCCCCTACAAAACTTGTGACAAGTGGTATGCCAACAAAGCCACAGTTTGAAAATGTTATTGCAAACTTATTAATGGATCCTTCAATTTTGAATACAAAGGTGAGGCCATATCCTAAGCCTATTATACCAAGACTTATTATAAACAGAAAGAAGAACTCTGGCATGTCTAAATTAGATGGCTTTAATACCATATTTTCTATAACAATTAGAGGTGTGATACCTTTGAGTAAAAATACTGCAAGCTCTCCTACTGTTTTTGGTGAGAACACTTTTCTTTTGGCAATAAAATATCCGATACCTATTAAAAGTGTAATCATTATATATTGTTGAAGCACTATCTCGTAGTTCATTTGCATCTCCTATAGCAAAGGAGTCAAAGTATTCACTTTGACTCGCTTGTTTATTTTATGAAGGGATATATTCTAATCCTGAATCTTCAAGTTCTTTAATTTTATCTTGGAATTGTGGTAGGTAGT
This sequence comes from uncultured Erysipelothrix sp., assembly GCA_964410635.1. Lineage (GTDB taxonomy): Bacteria > Bacillota_I > Bacilli_A > Erysipelotrichales > Erysipelotrichaceae > Erysipelothrix. The sequence continues at coordinate 2,310 of CAYPHX010000012.1, forward strand.
CTTTGTGTGCTAGTAACATTTCATTTAGAAGTTCTACTGCGACATTACCTGATGTTACTAATGGGTTCACTGTGAATGCTTGAACTGCTGTGTTGTAGTCTCCTGTAACTGCAGCTTTGATTGTTAGTTCTTCCATTGATTTCATAAGTTGTAAGATACCACGTGCTTCTGGTCCAAATCCACCAAAGTTCATTGGTTCTGGTCCATGAGCTGTAATGACTGATGTTACTTCTACGATACTATCGTATGGTAAATCTGTAATTGTTCCGTTGTTTTGTGTTGATACAACCATAACTGTTTGTTTATCATTAACAATTGATGCGATCAATTCACATGCTGCATCTGAGTAGTGTGTTCCACCACGTTTTGTTAGTTGTTCCGGTTTATAGTCTAAGTTTGGATCTTTATAAAGTTCAAACAATTCTGCTTCTGTTCCTTTAACAACTTCTGCACGTGTTTTATTCTCTTGATAATCTTTTAGCCCTACTTCTAACATTTGCTCTGTAATGTAGTAGTAACGGTGATATCCACATGGTAACATTCCAAGACTTTTTACTTGTTCATAAATGAAAGGAATCTCTTGAATATTTGCTACTTCTGATGAAGCATTCGCAACTGCTGGATTAAATATTTTTTCGATTAATTCTGGTGTACGGTCATTTCCTTTTTTGTCCCATACTTTGTGCCAGTGGAAGTGGTTTAACCCTGCATATTTATGATATAAAGAGTCATCTTTATTGCCTAAGACTTCATGATTTTGTGTGTATGAACCAATTGGAACATTACATAGTCCAACTGTTTTCTTCCATCCACCGACTTTTATTGCAGCTTCTGTAACCATACCTGCTGGGTTTGTAAAGTTTACTAACCATGCATTGGGGCAAAGCTCTTCCATATCTTTAATGATATCTAAGATAACTGGAATTGTTCTGAATGCTTTGAACATTCCACCTGCACCGTTTGTTTCTTGTCCGATCATACCATGTTTAAATGGAATTCTTTCGTCTTTAATACGTGCATCTAATAGTCCGACTCTAAATTGTGTTGTAACGAAGTCTGCATCTTTTAATGCTGCTCTTCTATCTAATGTTAAGTGTACTTCCCAGTCAAGACCTGCTGCCTTAACCATACGCTTAGCCATTTCACCAACGACCTCTAATTTTTCACGACCTTCTTCAATGTCTACTAGCCATAATTCTTTGATGTCTAGTTCCTTTTGTCTTAAAATAAATCCTTCAATAAGTTCTGGAGTATAACTACTTCCTCCACCAATTGTAACAATTTTGATATCCTTCATATGTGATATTCCTCCTGTTAATCTAAGTTTATTCCCTTATGAAATTGATTACAAGGATATATCTTTTTTAGAAAAAAGGTTTCCTCATTTATTCTATTTATCCACATTAAATGAAAATAATTTCCACACGCTAAATTACCACTCACCTATAAGTGAATAAAACCACCTTTAGATATCATTACTCCTAAATAGCACTAAACTCTCTCCATTTATTACTTTTAAATCTTATGGTAAAGGCAATTGATCTTGCGATCCAATCCGCAATCATCGCGAAATACACACCAATAACACCCATATTGAAATAGATTCCTAATACATAGGCTGTAATCAGTCTAAAGATAAACATCGATCCAACACCAATGACCATGGTAAAGCGCACATCACCTGTAGCACGTATGGCATTAGCTAAGTTGAATGAAGGGGGATGAAGAATCATTGTAAATAAGTTATGTATTACAATAAGCGTAAATGTTAGCTTATAAGTTTCAGGAGACAAGGTATAGAACTTTAAGAGTATCGGTAAGATTGCAATGACTCCCAATGAAAGGATGCTAGTCCCAATCCAAGAAGCTTTTAAAAGTTTTTTGGTGTAATAGGCAGCTTGATCATATTCTTTCGCGCCAATACACTGCCCTACAACTGTAACCATTGCTAAGTTAATCGCTTGTGCAAATATAATCGCTAACATATTAATACTGTTTGCCACACCATTCGCAGCAATCTGTGTAGTCCCAAATATAGCAACGATACTTGTAACCAATATCTTTCCTAAAGTAAATAGACTGTTTTCAATACCATTTGGTATCGCAATATTTAGAATTCTCTTAATAATCTTTGGTTTATATGAAAAGATACTTCTCCAGGTAATCGTAATTAAATTCTCTTCATAAAATGCAACACGTGTAATTATAATTGATGCAACGATTCTTGAAATAAGAGTCGGAATTGCAACACCAATAACGCCTGCTTTAAATACAAATACACCAATAAAGTTTCCAACTAAGTTAATCAGATTCATAATAATGGATACATGCATTGTTGTCTTTGTCATATTCATGGATCTAAATATTGCTGTATTAGAATTATATATTCCTAAGAAAGGAAAGGATAATGCAGAAATGATAAAGTATGTCGTTGCAGCTTGCATAACATCTAAATCTACAGATCCAAAGAATAAGTTTAAGATTGATTTATGAAATATGATGCTAAATATCATGATGACTGTAGAGATTACGAAGGCAACACTAATGAGCTGACCTGATACTGTGCTGGCTTCTTTTTTATTATTACTACCAAGATATTGAGATACAACTACTGATCCACCGGTTGCAAGTGCTGCCAGTACAACAATAATTAATTGGTTCACCATATCCGAAAGTGCAACACCAGATATCGCTGCTTCTCCAACTTGAGAAACCATGATAACATCAAGCATACCCACTAACATAACTAAAGTTTGTTCTACTACTAAGGGGAAAATCAATCGTTTTAAACTTTTGTTACTAAACATATTTACCTCCATGATTCCAAAATTAAAGTGGGAGTTTTGCTCCCACTAATCTTTTATACTATATAAATATAGATGAGTTTGATTGAAACATCAATCTTTCAGCTATAAGTTGGTAAAGTTTTTCATAATTCTCTTCAAATGCTCAATTATGAGAAATCATGTTCGACAATTTCTACCAAAGTGAAGCGATCATTTTCATAAACATATTTAAAGATTGAGCAGTTTTGGATTCTAGATCCACGGTGTACTTCATTATACTCTTCCCATATTCTGTAGAAAGATGCAATCGCTGCACCATGAATCACAACAAGTATATCTTCCCCTTTTGCATTTTGAGCAATGTCCATCATCGCATCACCCATTCTTTTTCGAAAATCTACTTCTCGTTCTCCACCAAACTGTACAAAAAAATCTCCATAAGGTAGTGGTGGATTCAAATGTTCCCCTTCCCCTTCGAGTCTACCAAAGTTCCATTCTTTTAAATCTTTTCTTGTAGTAAATGGAATATCAGTCATGATTTTTAGCGTATCAATTGCACGCTCTGATGTACTTGAGTATGCATCATCGAAAGTTATCCCTAAATCCTTAATGTGTTGCCCCGCTATCTTTGCTTGATTAATACCAAGCTCAGTTAATGGTGAGTCACAAAATCCTTGTATTTTCTTTTGTAGATTAAATAGTGTTTGTCCATGTCTTGTAATATAAAATGTCTTACTCATTTATAAACCCAATTCTGAGAAGTCGTGTTCAACGATTTCTTCTAATGTAAATACATCATTTTCAAAAGTATATTTGAAGATCGAACAGTTTTGAATTCTTCCTTTTCGACTTACTTTATTTTCTTTTTCCCATTTTAAGTAGAACTGACCTAGAAATGCACCATGTGCTACAACTAAGATATCTTTCCCATCTGTATTTTTCGCAATATCCATCATTGCATTGCTAATTCTATCTTGAAACTCAAACTCATCTTCTCCACCGTACTGCACAAAGAAGTCACGATATGGAAGTTTAGGGTTTAAATGCTCCCCTTCTCCTTCGAGTCTTCCAAAGTCCCACTCCTTTAAATCTTTTCTTGTAGTAAATGGAATATCAGTCATGATTTTTAGCGTATCAATTGCACGCTCTGATGTACTTGAGTAAGCATCATCAAATGTAATGCCTAAATCTTTTATATGTTTTCCTGCAATCTCTGCTTGTTTAATTCCCAGCTCTGTTAAAGGTGAGTCACAAGCTCCTTGAATTTTACTTTGTGCATTGAATAATGTTTGTCCATGTCTTGTAATATAAAATGTCTTTTTCATCTTTTCTCCATTTAATTTGGTCTAATCATTTCTATATACTTGAATTCTTTATTATTATATTCGTATTTAGCAATACAGCAGTTAGGGAATCCCCCTTCTTCAAATACTTTCTCTTGTTCTTCAAGTGTTGTCCAGTTTCTCATAAAGTGATAACTTGCACCAGCATGTGATACTGCTAGTACGGTATCGTGATCATCTTGTTCCATAATTTCGATACATGTTTTCTTCAGGCGTTCTTTAACATCATTTCGGGATTCTCCACCATACTTTGGAAAAACTTCATCATATCCGTCTTTCCATTTCGGATTTAAATCTTCACTCTCACCTTCAAATAAACCAAAACTCATTTCTTTCAGTCCTTTTAAACGTGTATACTCTGCATCTTCACCCATTACAATCTCTAATGTATCACTGGCTCTTTCTGCAGTAGAAGCATAAAGTTGATCAAAGTCTATATCCTCAATGAACGTTTTAGCAATCTTTGCCTGTTCTATTCCAAGCTCTGTTAAAGGCGAGTCACAATCACCTTGAATCTTTCTTCTTAAATTAAACAAAGTTTGACCGTGACGCATTATATAGAATGTTTTCTTCATTTATATCCTTTTCTTTCTCTCAATCTCGTTTTGTTCTAAAACCTCAATCTTATGTTTTAGATATTCCACACCAGCTTCAACATCTTTCTGTTTTTGAAGCATATTGACATATTCATCTTTTAAGATTGCCATTCTTTCTTCATATGTATGAGTTCCTTCATCATATAAATCAATATAGATTTTTAAGGACTCTATTGGAACATCTGCACCTCTCATACATTTGATAAATTTTAGACGTGAGACATCTTGTTCAGAATACTCTCTGATGCCGCCTTGATCTTTTTGGATTGGATAAATTAATCCAACCTTTTCATAGTATCTTAAGGTATGTGTTGATATATCTGTTAGTTTACTTACTTCACCTATTCTCATCTTTTTCATCCTTCCTACTCTTAGTATATAACTTAGAGTCAACTCTAAGTCAAGGGCTTTCATCTATTATCTAAATTATCGTGTTTTCCCTAAATAAATAATATTGTCATTTATTATCCACTTATTAATCTGTTCTATAATTCTATCTTATTAGAGTTACAACTCAGTTGTTTCTTGTAAATATAGATAAGATTGAGTGTATAGAAAATCAATAAGCTTTATATTTGAACTATGATATAATTATGATAACCACCAGTTAAAGGAGAATTATATGCTTTTTTTAGATTATACGCCTACACTGACCTCTTCAGAAATGGAGATATATGGTTATATATCTAGTAACCTTGATGTTGTCAAGTATCTTACAGTTAGAGAACTTGCTGAATTAAACTTTGTAAGTACTACAACTATCATACGTTTTTGTAACAAGTTTGAATGTGAGGGATATAGTGAATTTAAAACTCGGTTAAATCGATATATTGAAGATAAGAAACCTAATCCTTCTTTTGATGTAGATGAGACAAAATTAATTAACTTCCTAAAGAATACAACAAATGAATATTTTAAAACTAACTTAGATCATGCAGTATCTTTAATAAAAGATAAAAAGTTTGTAATTTTCATTGGGCTAGGTACTTCAAACATTACTTCTGAATATGGCGCTCTTTATTTTCGCTCATTATATAATCTTTCATTTAATATTAATTATCCTTTAGCTTCACCCACAATTGCAAAAAATCATATTTTTAATCGAGGTGACGATGCATGCGTAATTGCTGTATCTGTAAGTGGTGAAAATACTAAGATTATTAATAACGTGTCACTATTCAAGTCACTTGGGGTTCCAATTGTATCCATAACAAATTCTGGAAAGTGTACTTTAGCGGATTTATCAGATGTAAATATACCCTATTACATATCTAGAGAAGCCATAAAGAGTGCCGATATAACTTCACAAATACCCGCTATCTTTATTATTGAGAAGTTAGCAAAATTAGTTGCATCGAAAAGAAATATGGAAATTAATATCGATCTATAACCTCGAAAAAACACAGTGTTACACTGTGTTTTTTTTATGTACTTTAGTAAGACTGTTGTTACATTGATACAGCTTCTAAGATATCGCTTACAATCAAAATGAAAATAGATATAATGGGATTACCACAAGAAAGAAGAGGTATAAAGTTTGAAAGATAAAACGTACCTAATCATTAATGCAGATGATTTCGGCTTAACACTTCCAGTGTCAAAAGCCATAATCAAAGGGATAACTGATGGTGTTATTTCTTCAACTACAGCATTAACAGTTAGTCCTTACTTTGAAGAATCTATAAAGTTATTAAATAACTTTGAGAACTTCCCACTTGGGTTACACTTAACACTCACACTCAGAGGCGCGAAACCTTTATCCGGTGATAAAGCACCAAGTTTAATCGATGAAAATGGCTACTTTAAAAAGAATTCTGAATATCAAAGCTTTGATATGAATGAAGTAGAGAGAGAGTGGATACTTCAAATAGAGAAGTTCTTAAGTACTGGATTAACACCAACTCACTTAGATTCTCATCACAACATACACGGACAGACTGAGGAATTGTTAAATGTTGCTATTAAATTAGCTAAAAAATACAATCTTCCATTAAGAAATCCTGTACGAGTGATTCAGCCCAAAGAGTATGCAGATGCAGTCAGAAAAGCTGGTATTCTAACTCCCAATAGAATGTTGTTTGGTTTCTACGGAGAAACTACTACAATAGATGGTTTCAAAAATGAGATGGAGAAACGAGACAAAACATTAAATCATGTGAATGAAATGAATTGTCATCCTGGTTATTCATCAGAGTATTTATTGAAGTTTTCTAGTTATAACGAAATCCGCGAGCAAGAACTTGAAGTTCTTACTTCTAATGAAGCTAAAGATCATCTCAACAACGAGAATATCGAGTTGATGTCTTATAGAGATTTAAGAAGGAGGTTAGAGGAAATTAAATTTTGATTCCATTCATTTCATAAATATATAGGAGGAAAATATGGAAAAATTTACACAATTTATTAACGATCACTTTGCCCCTAAATTTGCAAAGTTCGGTGCTAATCCTTATGTTCAGGGTTTAAGAGATGGAATGATCTCAACGACACCATTTACAATTGTTGGTTCGTTATTTATCATTATTCAACAATTCCCATCAGAAACTTGGCTGAATTTCATTGCCCCATATAGTGCAATGCTCGGTGTCCCTAATATGATGACAATCGGTATTATTGCTTTATATGTATCATTCTCAGTTGGGTTTAACATTGGTAAATATCTGAAACAAGATGGACTCAGTGTTGGTTTACTCTCATTACTTGGATTTATGATGTTACAAGTAAACTACGAAGACTTTTCATTAACTACAGCATATTTTGGTTCAAAAGGGATTTTCCCAGCCATTATTATTGCATTCTTTGTTGCGACAGTTGTAAATGTCTTCCAAACAAAGGGTATTACTATTAAATTCCCTGATGGAGTACCACCTGCAGTATCGAAAGCATTTGCTTCACTTTATCCAGCAGTTTTCATTACAGTGGTTCTATTTATTGTTTCAGTAGTATTACAAATTCAAATTCAAGAAATCGTTATTAAAATATTCTCACCACTATTATTTGGATTGAATACATTACCAGGTATCTTAGTCTACATGTTTATTGCACAATTACTTTGGACTTCAGGTATTCATGGTATGTCAATTGTAAATACAGTTGGTACACCAGTGTTCTTAGCTTATATCACAGCAAACGCAGAAGCTGCCGTAGCAGGAGCACCAATCCCTTATATTACTGCAACTGGATTTATTCCATTCTTTGTCAGTTTAGGTGGAACAGGGGCTACGCTTGCTCTAGCAATTCTAATGTATCGCTCTAAAGATGAAGGGTATAAAACATTAGGTAAAATGGTTCTGCCAGCAGGAGTATTTAACATCAACGAACCTGTAGTATTTGGTTTCCCTATCGTGTTAAACCCTACAATTATGATTCCATTTATTATTGTACCACTAGTAAACGCTACTATGGCTTATGGACTCATGTACTTCAATATTATTGGACGCCCTATTGCTAATGTCCCTTGGATCATGCCTGGTCCTATAGGAGCTTATCTAGCAACAGGTGGAGATATTAAAGCATCTATATTCTTTGTGTTTGCTTTATTTGTCTCAATGGCAATCTACTACCCATTCTTTAAAGCTTCAGAAGCAAATAACGCTAAATTAGCAGCTCAAGAAGCAATTAATGAATAGTTAAACTAATGCAAGGCTTAGTAACTGTCCTCTTACTAAGCCTTTATTATTATATGAAAGAAGAAATTATGAAAGAAATTACCCCGAAAAATTTATTCAGCACAACTTTTTTTCTAAGTGCTTTTACCATTGGTGGTGGTTATACAATCATCCCTTTACTACAAGATAAGATAGTTAATGAAAATAAGTGGATTTCGGAAGATGAGATGCTTGACATTATTGCTATAGGTCAGTCAACCCCAGGAGCAATTGCAGTAAATGTTTCTGTATTGTTCGGTTACAAATTAAAAGGTCTAAAAGGAGCGCTGATTGCTGTCCTTGGTACTGCATTACCTCCCTTATTAATTATGACATTTGTAAGTATGAACTTTAAGTTCCTAATTGAAAATCCAATATTCGAAAAAATGTTTAAAGGGATGCAAATAGCGGTCGCAATTATTATTTTGCAAGCTGTCATTAATATGTTTAAAACTGCTTATAAGAACAATAAGCAATTAACCGTGATACTCGGATTTTTATGTTTTATACTAGTCTATTTTTTCTCAATATCTATTACGACCATAGTGCTAGCAACAATTGCATTCAGCATGATATCCTCTTATTTAAGTAAGGAGAAAAACATATGAAAATTTTAATTCAACTTTTCCTAGAGTTTTGTAAGATAGGACTCTTTACAATAGGTGGAGGATTGTCATCTTTACCATTAATCGAGAATACATTTATAACTAACTTAGAATGGATCAGTCAAAGTGATTTTATGAACCTTCTAATTATCTCCGAAATGACTCCAGGTCCCATAGGTATAAATGCCGCAACATTTATAGGTATGAATATCCAAGGCTTTGCAGGTGCAATTGTATCGACAGTAGGATTTATTATTCCGTCGGTCATTATCTCTATAGCCTTATCAAAAGTCTACTATAAAAACAAAGATAATATATACTTAAAAAACACATTAACATTATTAAAAATCAGTATTACTGGTGTCATATTATCTGTTGCAATTAGACTATTTATTACTGCAGTAATTAGTGAACCATTAGCAGTAAAATCAACAATTAACTTTATTAGAAATATATCAATATTAGTGATAATTACATTATCCTTTAAACTACGAAAAGATAAAAGCCCCATTAAAACTATTGTTTTAGGAGCTTTACTTGGACTATTAATTTACTAGAAGTAGAAAACAGTCTACTGACTTCAACTGAGTCAGAATCTGTTTCTACTTTTTTTAATGTTATCTTTATATTTGACTTAAATCTATCTCTTCAAATGATCGCACTATACGCACTGTATCACCCAAGGTAATGTGTTGTGTGATTTCGTTTAAAACCATGAGTACTTCTATTCCTGAGGCACTAGCCGCCTTGTATCCTGTGTAGGAGTCTTCTAGTACAATTAACTTATCTAAAGGTGTATCGTGCATATCTGCACTCTTTAAATAGACTTCTGGGTGTGGCTTTAAGTTCTCTACTTGCCCATTCCCTAATATAAAATCAAAGTATGAGATCATATCGTGTCTTTCTAAAAACTCTTCTACGTTTTCTTTATCATTTGAAGTAGCAATTGATAATTTCAAATCATTTTCTTTAGCTTTTATCACAAACTCTTTTACACCTGGCATAAGTGTTGTGGTGTGTGCTTTTGAATAGAATATATCCAGCACTTCTTTTTCTGCTTCTTGAGACTCATAACTTAGATTGAAGTTTTCTTTCATATAGTTAAAAAAGACATCATCTGGTAGTCCTACAAATTGTGAGTAGAGTTTTTTAGTAACTTCTATATCATATTTCTCATCAAAGTATGTACTCACAACTTCATGTAGTAAGTACTCTGTGTTTGCGATGAGTCCATCAAAATCAAATATTATTCCTGTTTTACTCATATTTCCTCCAATAGATTACTGTCTCATCATAACAAAAAGTATAGCATTTATAAAGAGAACTAAATTTTAGTGAACAGTACATGATTAAGCAATAAAAAAGTGATTCTACTATGCCTTTACAGTATTGAATCACTTTTATTATAAAATCATTATTTTTGTCTTGCAACGAAGTCTCTAAACCAGTATGCACTACGTTTTGGCATACGTGTTTGGTCTTCTAGATTTACTCTAAAGAAGCCGTAACGGTTCTTATATGCATTGAGCCATGACCAGCAGTCTACAAATGTCCACATGTGATATCCGTAGCAGTTGGATCCTTCTTCAATTGCTCTGTGTAATTGTGTTAAGTGCTCTTTTAAGAAGTCTATACGATAGTCATCTTCAACAATGCCATCTTTAATAAATTTCTCTTCACCTTCAACACCCATACCATTTTCTGATACGAACCATGGCATGTTGTTGTATTCGTCTTGTACCATCTTTGCAACATCGTACATCGCTTGTGGATAAATCTCCCAACCACGGTGTTCGTTGATGCGTCTGTCTTCCCAAATGTATGGCGCAAAGATGTCATCTAAAGAAACAGCCGGGAAGTTAACTTCACCTTGTGTTGCTTGTACGCGCATTGGTTGGTAGTAGTTAACACCTAAGAACTCTGCAACATTATTTTTAATAATGAGTAGGTCTTCTTGTTTGTATTCTGGTAGTAAGTCGTGTTTTTTAAGTAATGCGACTAAATCTGGAGTAAACTCTCCTTTTACCATTGGATCTAAGAAACTCTTTACACTGATTAAGTTTGCGTAATGTGCTGCTTCTACATCTTTTGGTTCATCAGATTTCCCATAAACTGGAGTGATATTTAAAACTGTTCCAATATGAAGTTTTGAATTTACCTTTTTCATTTCTTCTATGGCACGGGCATGGGCTAGTATTGTATGGTATCCAGCTATTGCAGCTTTTTTAAGGTCTAAAATCGCTGGGTAGTGATAGCCATGAATGTAGCTCATTTCTACATGTACAATGGGCTCGTTGAATGTAATCCATTCGGAAACGATATCTCCAAATTGTTCTGCACAGACTTTTGCGAAATATGCAAAATGCTCAACTACTTCATAATTAGTCCAACCACCTTTTTCCATCATCCACCAAGGTAAATCGAAATGGAATAAGTTTGCATAAGGTTCAATACCTTCTTCTTTCATTGTCTTAAAGTAATCTCGATAGAAATCTACTGCTTCTTGGTTTAATGTTTTTCCATCTGGTAGGAGTCTTGTCCATGAGATTGAAGTCCTGTATGAGTTCATGTTGATTGATTTCATTAGTTTGATGTCTTCTTTATATAAGTTAAAGACATTTGATGTACGACCTGGCCCTATTCTATTATGGAATAGCTCTGGTGCCATTTGGTACCATTTGTCCCATGTGCTCTCTGATTTACCGTAACTGACTGATTCACCTTCTGTTTGTGGTGCTGATGCGGCTGCTCCCCACAGAAAATCTTTTGGGAATTTTAAGTTATCAAAATTTTTCATCTGTATCTCCTCTTTTTTATCTAATTAAAGCATAACATATTATTTTTTTTACCTTACGCTTGTTTAGGTTGTTATTTTTATAAAATAAAAGGCAACCAAATTGGTTGCCTTCATAATTAGTTAATTTCGTCGTTAGCGTCTGCTTTACTTTGAATCATAATAAATGGAATGTAGATTACAACCATAATTACTAAGTTAACTAGTGAAAGTATTGCTCCTGCAATACTTTGTGTAGCAAGGAAACCACCAATTACTGGAGGTGTTACCCAAGGGATAACCATTGTTGCTGCTGGAACAAGTCCTGCTGCTGTTGCGAAATATGCAATCAATGTAATGATTACAGGTCCTACTACATATGGAATGAATAGGATTGGGTTTAATACTACCGGTAAACCAAATGAAATTGGCTCATTAATATTAAATAGTCCAGGTCCAATTGATAGTGTTGAAACTGTCATTAATTTTTTGTTTTGACGTGCTACTAGGAATACTGCAATGATAAGTGCAATTGTTGTTCCTGTACCACCCATATTAACAAATGCATCAAAGAATGGTTTGTTAACAATGTTTGGTGCTGCTTTTCCTGCTGCAAGTGCTGCAATGTTTTCATCAATTGCAGGTACGTTAATCATTTGCATGAATGGGTCAATCATGTTTGCACCATGGATTCCGAAGAACCAGAATAGTGGTGGGATGATTGCTAGGATAACTGCTGCTACCCATGTTGAAGTTAGACCCATAAATGGTTGTTGAATTGCTTCATAGAATGCGTTGATTACATCTGGAATTCCAACTCTTGCAAGTAGAGTTGCGACTAAACCGACTAAAGTAACTGTGATCATCATTGGGAACATATTGTTAAATGCTGCCGCTACACCACTTGGTACACCTTCAGGCATTGTAACTGTTAATGCTTTCAAGTTCGCTAAGAAACGTAGTAGTTCAACTGATACAAGAGCAATAATAATTGCAACGAATAGTCCTGTTGATCCCATTCCGTTAAGTCCACCAATTGCAGCAAATGATGCAAGCCCAGTTGCACCTGCAATTTTTCCGTTCATACCGTATGATTCTCCTAAGTTGTCTCCAATTAAGAATGCCATGAACATTGACATAATACCGAATGTTCCGTTCCATACGTTACCACCAACTGATTTCCAGATTGGTGATCCGTCTTCAAGAGTAAACTTAAAGATGGAGTTCATGAAGTTTTGGAATGCTTCAATTGGTAAGTTATTGATAGCTACTACTAAAGCACCAATAATCATTAATGGCATGATTACTGTAAAGCCATCACGAATTGCTAATAAATGACGTTGGTTACCCAATGTCTGAGCAATTGGCATTAGAGTATCTTCTAATTTTTTCATAAATGTGTTCATATTCACATCTCCTTTTTCTTTCAACCCCATCATACTAAGCTTTGTAATTGCTTTCAATACCATTTTATCACTTTTTTTGGTACTGTTATCACACAGTGAACACATTTTCATTTTGTGAAAATATGGAGATGACAACACAAAAAAACAACCGCTTTTGTGATTGTCTTCTTAAATATTCGCTTTATAATAAAAATAATGAATTAAATAATCTACAAAAAACATAAGTTTGTACTTCCCTACAAAATCACCCGATGCTTCTCCAATAGAGATAACACGATCAAATTCTGCTGCAAATTTTATATTTTCATTTTGTGTCACAATGATTTTTTTAGCATCTGAGGTTAAAAGCGGTAATGTAATATCACGTTCCATAGTTAAAGTTCCTTCTAACGAAACAACAATAAATAGATCACCTTTTTTTGCACTTTGAGTTGCGATAATTTGTTGGTGTCTGTCTACTACAAAATTAATGTACTTCCCTTGAGCAATCAGTGCTCTATGTAAGATTGACATTATATTATTAGGAATATGAGTCGCAATAATTGTTACGGAGTCATGGCTCATTATTTCTTTAGATAGAAACTCTGCATCACTTTTTATTTCGTGATGTTCAATAGACTCGATACCTTGGATTATTTTTTCTTTAACGCCATTAAAAGATTCTCTTCTAAAGAATGAGTTATCGACTTTTAAATCGGTAAACTCGTCTAGAATTCCGAAATAGTCATTCTTCATATGATTGAAGTTCTCATAACCTAAGTTATTCGCAAAGCGACTAATACTTGATATTGATGTATAACACATCTCTGCCATTTGAGATATTGTCATTTCTTTATCAATCTTATCAACATTTTCCAATAAGAGATTCGCAATTTGAACGTCCGTATTTGTAGTTTGCGGGGGTGCTGAGACAATTGTTTGTAACTTAAAAATAAATCCGGCCATAACATTCCTCCTTATCTAATTATACCATGATTTATTAGGTATGTTTGTATAACTTTGATCCGAATCGACAATAAAAAACCAGGAACTTAAACTCCCGGTCATTGGCAATTAACTTACTTTACTTCATACCCCAACTTTTCGATGAGGTCTTTAAACCAATAGTAACTTCTCTTTGGAGACCTTTTCATATCTTTTATATCTAGATTTTCTCTATTTACATAAACTAATCCATAACGTTTTCTCATATCACCTTTAGAACTTAGTAAGTCTATTAAGCCCCAACCCAAATAACCGAGTACTGGTACACCATCTAAGTGTATTGCATCAAGCATTGCATTAATGTGCTCTTGCATGTAGTCGATTCTGTATTGATCATCAACCGGATTAACCCCATCCCAAGTCTCGTGAACACCAATTCCATTTTCGATAGGAAATACAGGTAAATTAAATCTACTATGGATTTTATTAAGTACGTTTCTAAAGCCAGTCGGATCAATTTGCCAATCCCATTCTGTTGTTCTTACATGTGGATTACTTACGCGCCCATACTCAAAATACTTTGTCGGATCATTATAATAGTTAAATGGAACTCTTGAGTGATCTATTGCTGTTGAGAAATAATACGCGAAAGATAAATAATCACTTCTACATAATGAGATTTCTTTCTCTTCATGATCTAAAATATCGAGTTGATCTACGTATTTAGATTTGAACTGTAAATATTTACTTGGATATTTACCTGTTACTGCAACTTCTAAATATGCCATATTCATAATTTCATCATGTTCTCTAGCCATTCTTACACTTTCAGGATGGGAATTTGCTAGTTAAACTTCAGAATATGAAACCATACCACTGATTTTCGCATCAGTTGTATCATGAATATAGTTTGCAATCGCTGCGTGAGCATAGGATGTATTATGTTGAATTTGCAATTGCTCTACAGTTGTTTTGTCACCATTTAAATAACTAGCTATTCTAAATGCTGCATCTGATCCAAAGAAAAAGATATTTTGCTCATTAAAAGTTAGCCAGTGTTTTACTTTATGACTAAATCTATCAATCATCTCTTTACCAAATCGGATAAATGCTTCAGTACTTTCTTTCCCTAGAAATCCGTTATATTTTTCCGCATGTGCAAGAGGCATATCAAAGTGGTATAAACATATCATCGGTTCAATTCCTCTCCAGATTAGCTGATCAATAAACTCATCATAAAAAACAATGCCTTCTTCGTTAAAATCTCCATCCCCTTCTGGGACAACACGACTCCAAGAAACTTGAAAACGATACATGTTCATTCCCATATCTTGCATATAATCAAAATCCTCTTTATATCTGTGATAACTATCTGTTGCTACTTTCTAGTCAGAAGCCTCTTTAGTTGCGACGCGTAAATCATAAACAGATTTTCCTTTTCCACCTTCATTATATGCTCCTTCTGTTTGCATACTTGATACAGAATTACCCAATAAAACTTACTTATACTTCCTCCTTAACCTCTCGGTTACAGCATATGATGCTTTAACTATATTTTAACGGGTTTTTTTCTTTTATTAGGACTTATTAATGCGGCTATTTTTTTAAAATGGAAATTAGTATCTTTACTAATATATATATTTGTTAACATAAACTTGCATTAGAAGTTCAACAAATACCATCAGTTTATATTTTCCTACAATTTCATCCTCACTCTTACCAAGTTGTACGATATCGTCAAATTCTCTAGAAAGTTTTATATGATCGTTTTGAGTAATAATGAGTGATTGAGCATCCGAATTAATAATGTTTAAAGTAATATCTTTTCTAGAAATACAACTGCCACTTAAACTAACAAAAAAAATAAAATCTTCATCAGTTAAATTTTCGCTAAGTAGGAACTGGTCGGAATGGAGTGGATAGTAGTAACAAGGTTTTCCAAATGTTAATAACTGATGTTGGAGATTCAACATGATTGATGCAGGAGTCTGTGTCCCAAAAATAAGGATTCGTCTGGATTCATTTAGCTTTTGACTGATACTTAAAAGATTTTCAAAAGTATAAGAATCGCAGTAATTAAGTGACTCGATACTATTCACAATTCTACTTGTGAATTCAACAAGTTGATTCTTGTGATTCTCCTTATTGAAATTGTATCTGGGGATTTCCAAATCAATCTTCATTTCCTCAGACTCTAAGTTAATGTTACTTATCTCCTTTCTCAATTCTAAGAATCCATTAAAGCCTATATCTTTAGAGAATCTAGTGATGCTCGAGGCAGAAACTCCACGGGCTTCAGAAATATTTTTCAAGGTAAATAACTCAATTGTACTAATTTTTCTAAAATATATTTCGATATAATAATCGAAACCTCATTCCCTATATAGCTTTGATTCCTTATATTTTGTAACTTGTAGATAAGTCCGGACAAAAAATACACCTCCAATTGTAAGTATATAATAACACGTAGTTTTGCGTCTCATTAGCAAAAAAAGCACAACTTAAATTACCTAGTAATCAAAATTATACTTTCTACTTCTTAATTTATCTTTGTACTCGACCTGAACCATCGCCTTGAACTAAAGTATTTACTTCTTCAACACTAACTCTATTAAAATCGCCTTCAATTGAGTGTTTAAGGCAGCTTGCAGCTACAGCAAACTCTATAGCTTTATTAGCGGAATAATTATTCAGTAATGCATAGATTAAGCCCGACCCAAATGAATCTCCACCACCAACTCTATCTATAATATGCACCTTGTAGTTTTGTGAGAAGTGAGCTACTTCATCGTGATATAGCATACCTGCCCAATTATTGTCATCAGCTGTAATACTCTCTCGAAGGGTTATTGCAACATATTCAAAATTGAATCGTTCTTTAAGTTTCTTGGCTACTTCTATATATCCATCTTTATTGAGAGATCCGCCATTAACTTTTGTGCCTTTGGAAGCAATATTAAAAACCTTTTCTGAATCTTCTTCATTTGCAATTAAAACATCAACAAAGGGCATTAATTCCGTCATTACTTCATTAGCTTCACTTCTAGTCCAAAGTTTTTTTCGATAATTTAAATCGCAACTTACCTTAATACCTTTTTCTTTTGCGACTTTAAGCGCATCAATCAATATTTCATTAACGCTATGCCCTAAAGCAGGTGTAATACCTGTGAAATGAAACCAACAAGTGTCATTTAATATAGTATCCCAATCGAAGTCACTTCTCGATGCTGTTGATATACTTGAGTGTGCTCGATCATAAATAACATTCGAGGCACGTTGAGATGCACCTTTCTCAAGATAATAGATTCCCACTCTCTCTCCACCACGCACGATATTACTTGTATCCACACCAAATGATCTCAAATCATTAATCGCCCATTGGCCAATATCATGACTTGGTAACTTCGTGATGAACTGTGCATTCATACCAAAATTGGATAAAGAGACAGCGACATTCGCTTCACCCCCACCAAAAGTAGACTGTAAAGTATGTGCTTGAGCGAACCTAAGATTCCCATGGGGAGCAAGTCGTAGCATAATTTCTCCAAATGTCACTACCTTCATTTTCATAACTTCCTTTCAATAATTTGGATATTTTTTGATCTATGTTTTAATCGTGAATCTTCTAATATATAATCATCTTGTAATCTACTTCTTAAACGAAGGATATTACTTGTCGAGATAATTGTATTATTATTATCAAATAGCTCGCTTAATAACTCTTCATGTTCTTTTGATGAGTGTGATTGCTCAATACGTAATGCGAGCATTTTATCAACCGTTAGTTTAGTTAAATATTCTATCTGTTGGAACTCACTATTACTTATATAAAAGTCTTTTACCATCCAAGTTCCGCCACATGCGACAATTTTATCATTATTTAAATAGCTCATCATGTTATTCATATTTATACCACCCGTTGGCATAAATCTCATTTGAGGATATGGGCCAGATAAAGCCTTGATAGTTTCAATGCCACCATTTGCTTCAGCAGGGAAAAATTTAACGACTTTTAATCCTAGCTCAAGTGCTTGTTCAATCTCTGAGGCAGTTGCACATCCTGGTATGATAGGAATATTTTTTTCGAGACAGTATCTTACAACTTGCTCATTAAATCCGGGAGATACAATAAATTTTGCTCCAGCACAAATCGCTAAATCTACTTGATCTTGTGTTAAAACTGTACCAGCTCCAATTAACATTTCTGGAAAAGCTTGATTAATAAGCTTAATAGATTCCAGTGCAGCATCTGTCCTAAATGTAATCTCTGCCACAGGTAAGCCACCTTTTATCAACGACTCTGCAAGTTTTACTGCTTTATCTGAGTCATCAATTTTAATCACAGGCACGATTCCTGTATCATATAACTTCTGAATAATTTTTTTGTCCATAATTTACTTCGCTTTCAATATATTTCATCACCTTGTTTATATATTCCAAATTCTTCGAATTTTCTTCTGGTACAAACTTTTTTAAGTTTTGCGATATGATTCCAACACCTGCATTACAAACAGCTTCTTCACCATTTGAAATAATAATGGTTCTTTCAAGCATATCCGCAGTGAACTGACTGATGTTATCGTTACTTAAAAAATTTCCTGTAACTAAAATATCGTTATCTGTTTGACTCGCTGACATTTCAAACATTATTTTCAAGTTTGCAAACATAGCTAATAGCAAGCTATGCACTTTATCAATATTTGAACATTCTCTGTCCCATTTTAAGGTTACATTTTCTATCCAATATGGTCCTCTTTCTCCATAAGCATATGGGATCGCCATAACTTTTGGAGGTGCTTGATTCACTAGGCTAGTATAATCTTCAAATGATATTTTCATGATATGTGCATTAACGTATTCAAATAAGTTTCCACCATTGTTAGAAGCAGTTCCCTCTAAAAAATAGTTACCTCCTGCATAATATGAAAACATGTTCTTTTTTAGTTCTTTGTTTCTTGTTAATCTCCTTAAACCTATACTAGTTCCTATACTTAAAACAAGTTGTTCTTTTTCAGGTGATACACCTTTATTTGCCATAACGCCATCTGTACTTCCTATAACGACATCAATATCACCAGATTTATAAATACGGTTTGGTTCACTTAATGAAGGCAAGACATTCTTGCTTATGTTGAGATATTTTAAAATATACTCATCCCATACCAAATTCTTATGGTTTAACATCCCCCAAGCAGCGGCACTGGATAAGTCTGTTACAAAATTTCCAGTTAATTTTTTCATAAGATATGATTTCAAATCTGAAATATAACTATATTTTAACTTTTGCTCATTAAGCCATAAGATTTTCGAAAAAGGTGTCATCGAATGAAGTGGCACATGTGTAGAACTCTGTATCTCTTCTTTGACGATTTCTGGTATTACTTCTAATAGATGTCTTGATCTTCGATCTGACCATAACATCATTTCACTTAGCGGCTCATATTTATCATCCAATAGAATTGTTGTATGCATCGGAACGCTGAGTACAACTCGATTTAGATTAGGAATCTTTTGAATTAGATTATCAATAAAATCGAATATTTCATCGACATTTTGATATCTTTTTTCCCCATCCTCGATTGTATTAATCCTTTGCATATATTTATTTTTGTTTCTATTACCATCATAAAGAACTGCCTTGATATTAGTTGTCCCAATATCAAAACTCAATATTCTCATCCTTCTACCTCGGTTATACTATGACCTCCAAATTGGTTACGTAACGAAGCTGTAACTTTCTCTCCGAATTTTTCTTTATCATTTGATGCAAATCGTACAAGTAACGACTGTGTTATAACAGGTGCGTTTAAACCTAATCTTAATGCCTCTTCAATTGTCCAAAGTCCTTCTCCTGATGAACCGACAACTCCTTCAATATTTTCAAGCTTTGCATCTTCTTTAAGAGCAGTTCCTAAAAGCTCCATCAACCAACCTCTAATAACAGATCCATTATTGAACAGCTCTGATATTTGACCTAAATCTAGGTCATATAGGTCATTATTGTGTAAAATGTTAAATCCTTCTGCAATTGACTGCATCATGCCGTACTCAATACCGTTGTGGACCATTTTAAGATAGTGTCCACTTCCTGCTGCACCAACATATAATGCTCCTTTATTGACACATACTGCTTCAATTAGATGTTGAATTTCCTTATATGTTGATGGTTCACCGCCAACCATCATACAAGCACCATGTCTTGCACCTTCTCTACCACCGGAAACACCAACATCCAAGAAATGGATTCCTTTTGCTTTAGCATAATTAAATCTTCTAATGGATTCCTTGTAGTTCGCATTACCGCCATCAATAATTATTGAATCTTCATGTATTTTCTCACAAAGTTCTAAGAACACTTTTTCAGTAATTTCACCTTGTGGCAACATCATCCAATAGACTTGTTTATCATTATTATCAACCAGTGATTCAAGGGTTTCTACAATATTTAGATTTGGATGTGATTTTTTCACATCCAAATTTTTGTCATATGCTTTGACTTTGATATTATTGTCCTCAAAGTTTTGCATTAAGTTCAAACCCATTTTACCTAATCCAATTAAATGTAGCATTTACTATTCCTCTTCATCAAAATTAAATGAGTCAAACTGATATTCTTTCACTTCAATCTCGTACTCGCCTTTATCATGAATACTCTTATACCATTGACCTGATTTTTTTATACTTCTTTTTAAATCATTCTCTAAGTCAACACGTACAAGACCATATCTGTTTTTAAATGCATTTTGTGGAGAAACGTTATCCATAAATGCCCATAACATATACCCAGTACAGTTACTTCCTGCTTCACGAGCTTTAATTGCCCAGTATAGATGGTTTGAAATATATTCAATTCGATAGTCATCTTCAACAATACCATCTTCATTTAGATATTGCTGTTCGTTTTGAACGCCCATACCGCTTTCAGCAACAAACCATTCAATATTTCCATATTCTTCTTTCATACGCATTCCCATATCAAAGATTATTTGTGGATAAATTTCCCACCCTCTAAACGGATTCATTAATTTACCTGGTAAATCAAATAAGTCATAGTGATAGGAAGGATGGAATGGAACTTCTTGATTCCATGCTTCATTCTTCGCTTTTACTCTGTGTGGATAGTATAGATTTAATCCAACATATTCCAATGTGTTGTCTTTAATAATTTTAAAATCTTCTTCTTCATAATCAAACATCACATCATGTTTTCTTAAATCTTCCAGAAGAGCTGGTGGAAATTCTCCTTTTAAATGGGGATCCATAAACACTCTGTTGAAGTATAAGTCATACATTTCAGCAGCTTTAACATCATGTGCTGCAGATGATCTTGGATAGGTAACTTCAGGGTTTAAAATTACTCCAATCTTCCCATCCATATTCATCTCTTTGAATAATTCTACAACCTTTGCAGTTGCAAGAACTTTATGAAAGTTCCATTGCATCCATTTTTTTGTGTTTTGCTCATATGGCCATCTTATTGAGTCTAAATATACACGAGTTTGAACTACTATTGGCTCATTAAATGTAAACCATTTTGATACACGATCACCAAAGTGTTTAAAAGCTTGTTCTGCATATTTAACAAAAAGATCGATTACGTGTCTTGAACCCCACCCACCATACTTATTGAATAATTCGAGGGGAAGTTCATAATGTTCAAGACAGAGCATTGGTTCAATTCCTTTAGCTAACATTTCATCAATAAGATTGTTATAAAACTCTAACCCCTTTGGATCAACTTCTGCTGTTTCAAAATCTTTGATAAAGCGTGTCCAATCAATTGAAGTTCTAAAAGCATCTAAGCCAACATCTTGCATTAATTGAACATCCTGTTTGTAATGTGTGTAGAAGTCTGCAGCTACTGTGGGACCTACACCATCATGCCATAGGTCTGGAACTGCCATATACCATGCATCCATGTAATGACGTCTGTCTTTTGGTTTTCCCTTCCACCCTTCTAGTTGCCACGCCGATGCTGCTGCACCTACTATAAAATTATCTGGTATCTTAACTGTTTTCTTCATTTTTATCTCCTTTTAATTCCTTCAATAATTCCCTCAATATAGTTAGCACCAAGTGCTCTATCGTATAATCCATAACCTGGATTACCATTCTCATCCCATATGTCTCTTCCATGGTCTGGTCGATAAGGCCCTGTGTAATTATTATCAAGTAGTTCCTTAATCAATATATAAAAATCTATTGCACCTTTTGGGTCATTATGGGCTGTTTCTGTAAAACTCTTATTACCAAAGTTGATCACATTTCTCAAATGAACGAAGTTCACCTTATTGATGTATCTTTTTAGAAATCCTAATAGATCTAGGTTCTTATCAATTCCTAATGATCCTGAACAAAAGGTAATTCCATGATATTTCGAATCTGAGAGACCAACAAAAAAGTCATAATCTTCTATTGTACTCATGATTCTTGGTATGTTAAATATATCCCAAGGGGGATCGTCTGGATGTATCGCCATTTTTATCCCCACTTCTTCAGCTACTGGAATAATTTGATCAATAAAATATTTCATATTATCTTTTAATTCATTTTTTGAAATATTGTCATACATTTTTATGAGTTCTAATAGCTCCTCTTGAGTATAAGATTCATCCCAACCAGGAAGACTTAAGGAGTTTTCCCTTGGATTATAACGAGCTTCATCCTCTTGAAATAATGCTAGTGCTAATGAACCATCTTCTAGTTTATATTTCAATGTTGTTCGTACCCAATCTAATATCGGCATGAAATTATAGCAAACAACCTCAATACCATGCTCACTTAAATTTCTTAAAGTTTGCTTATAATTTTCAATATAAATATCTCTATCTTCAAGTCCTGCTTTAATCGATTCATGAACTGGAACACTTTCAACAGTTGTAAATGTAAGATTTTCTTTTTCAATCATTTCTTTTAATTCTTTAATTTTATCTAGAGGCCACACTTCTCCGACTTTGATATCATAAACAGCTGAGACTACACCTTGAATTCCAGGTATTTGGCGAATGTTACTCAGAGTCACTGGATCTTTTGGCCCATACCATCTAAATTGTAATTGCATTTCTCTCCTCCTTGTATACAAGTATACTAGCATTAAATTATATATTTATCAACAATAAAAAAGGATTGAGATTTTTTGTCCCAATCCTTTCATATTAAGATGTAATTCCTGCTTCTTCTTGTTTCATTGAAATAGATACAAAAGGCAGATAAATCAGCGTTGCAGCTATGATACAAATTAATTGAGTTGCTACAGCACCCCAATCTCCTGCAGTTGCTACATAACCATTAATTAGGGGTGGGAACGGCCAAGGGACCATAACCGCTGCACGACCTGCAAAACCAATATATGTAAAGAAGTATCCTATTGCTCCTGTAATTAATGGTGTAATTACAAATGGAATTGCAAGGATTGGGTTAAGCACAATAGGTGTACCAAAAATTAGGGGTTCATTAATATTGAATAACCCTGGTGCAGCAGATAGCTTCGCCATTTCTCTCATAGAACCTTGTTTACCTATGAGGAATATTGCAATAACTAAACCGATAGTTACACCTGATCCACCCATAGACATATACATATCCCAGAATGGCATTGTTATAATATTAGGTAAATCTTTTGATGCTACTCCATCTATGAATGCTTCAGTATTCGTTGCTATAGCTGCTAATAGTAGGGGTTCACGAACTGGTTTAATCATCTGATTACCATGGATACCAATTACCCAGAATAGCTGAGCAACAAGCATCATAATCATTAATCCTGGTAAACCTTGAGCGACTGCTTCTAGAGGTTTTTGAACAAGATTATAGATAATGTCAAAAATGTACATTCCAGTGAAAGTATGGATTAACCAACCAAGTAATGTTAATGCACCAACTGTTAAAACTGTTGGGAATAATGCTGAGAAACTAGTTGCAACATTTGATGGAACTGTGTCTGGCATTTTAATTTTTAATTTGTCAGATTTCTTTAGACGCGTATAAATCTCAATCGATAAGATAGCTACAATAATTCCCAAGAATAAACCTTTTGTATCTGTATAATCTTTCTTCAATACATTAGTAATTGTTAGTACCTCATCATTATGATTGTATAGTAAGAAAGTTGGTACCACTGCTAAGTACGACATGATTGCAACAATACCTGCAAAGACTGTGTCATCTCCTCTAAGTTTAGCTAACTCAATACCAATAAGGAATACTGCATAAATAGTTAGAAAACTTAAAGTTACATAACTAATAGCAGATGATATTGGACTAAATTGCTCAAGCCAGGCTAATGCGGGGATTTTTGCAAGCCCTTGGGTTGAGTTAAATACCATTGCTGAGAATAGCGTTCCAAATGCACCTGTAATAATGACTGGTGTTAACATTGTAAAGGCATTTTTTATAGCGATGATATAGCTATAGCTATTTACCTTAACAGCGACTTTTCCTAATGAATCGGAAAGACGATCCATAAACGTAGAATTTTTCATAATTCTCCTCCTGTGCTCACTAGAATACTAGTATACTTAAAGTATATATCACATTTGTGGGATTTGCAACCCCTTTCTTTTCTTTTATCACATATTGGCACTTTAGAGTATACTAGCGTTGAGTAATTACCGCTTGTATGCTACTATGTATTAATAACATATAACAAGGAGGTCCTATGAAAATATATAGTAAGAAAGATAAAGAAACTGCGAAGGACTTTGCATATAGAGCTTTAAAAAATGAGATAATGTTAACCAATCTAAAACCAGGTCAATTATTAAGTGAAACTGACTTAGCAAACCAGCTAAGTCTATCAAGGACACCTGTAAGAGAAGCATTAATGATGTTACGTACCGAGCATTTGATTGAAGTAAAACCACAGTATGGTTCATATGTGACATTTATAGATATGACTTTAATAGAACAAGCCATCTTTATGAGATCTTCATTAGAAAAAGAGACACTAAAACTGGCATGTAACAGCTTTACTCGAGATGCACTGTTTGAGTTAGATAAGAATCTCTTCTCTCAAAAACTCGTTATAAGTGAGTATCAAGATGATGCAGAATTTCATAATCTTGATCAAAAATTCCATAATCTAATATTTAAAGGTGTTAATAAAGACTTAATTTGGGAGAGTATTCAGAATATTAGTTCTCACTATAATCGAATGAGAGTTATTATGGATCAAAAGAGCGATAAAAACATGCTTCTAAAAGAGCACCAAGAATACGTAAGAATAATTAAAGAAAATGATTTCGATTCAATTGATAACTTGATTTACAGACATATCATTAAACCTTCTTTAAATTGGGATAGCATTATTAATGAGAATCCATCTATTAAAGAGATGATGAAGCAATGAAATTATACATAAAAAGTGAGTTTATCCTAGTTAAGATAAACTCACTTTTTTTATAATGACCTCAATTATCTAATTATCCACTGACACTGATTCGAAGCTAAAGTCTTCATATAAGTGACGTGTTATAGAATATTCAAATGGGACTCCAGATGCAAGAGATACTACTTTTTCGATTTCAATCATAAAGTGTCCAATGTCGACTCCAAGTATCTTATTATCTTTTTCATTCGCAAGATCACCTTTAAGGTTCAAATGTGATGATTTTATTTGTAATTTTAACTCATTTCTTATATATGCGTAAACTGAGCTTTTTAAGTGCTTTGGTTCAAGGCCTGGTATCACTACTAAGGGCATGAAAGTCTGTTCTAATGAATAGGGTTTGTCATCAACCATTCTACTCCTAACTATATTATATATGTAGTCTTTACTTGAGATATTTAATTTTTCCGCAACTGTTTTACTTGGTAGTTCTATAGAAAATTTATGGACTTCAGATTCAACATGTTCTGATCCAACTACTTCTAATAGCCCATCATTTGGTCCGAATATTCTTGAGTTGTTGATAGGTTTACGAAGAACTACTGTACCATAGCCACTACGGCTATGAAGGACGCCTTCTGAAACGAGCATGTCCATACCTTTTTTTACTGTTAATCGACTCACTCCAAATTCTGCACCAATTTCTTCTCCACTGGGAAGTTTGTCACCAACTTTATACACATCATCTATTATTCTTGTTTTTATTTCTGTATATACTTCCATATATTTTGCTATTTTCATATGAACACCTCCCGCTCATTTTATTGTATCACATTATTTAAACTTTAAAACTGAATTAAAAGAAAAGCCACTAATTAGTGGCCAATGGAGTCAACTTAGTAAACATACTAGGTTGGCTCCTTTTCAAAATTCTACATAAATTTAGTTTCTTTAACACTGGTTAGTGATTAGGTCATCAGAAATTTTAAAAATTTGTTCACACTCTACATTAATCGCATATTAAAAATACATAAAATCCTGATTTATGTTAAAATTATGTTGTCTTAACTACACCGCTATGAGGCAACTGTTCTCATTCCATATTTCGTAGATCTCAATTTGGGATGGTTGCGTCCATCTATTGTGAAACGGTAACTTGGTGCAGATTTAACGAATCGTCCATAGCGTCTATAGTGTCTATTCTTCCGGATAGGCACTATATTTTTTTGAGAAAGATCTAGGATGGTATCTACTAAATCTTTTATTGATTTTAAATTGCCTTTGATCATTTCTCTAAGGAAATTGCTGTATAAGAAATCTTTAATTACACAAAATTTCGTCTTAAAACCATCTTTATGTTTTATTGTCTTTTTATGGATTAACAGAGAATCTACCTCTGCTTTAATAATACCAATGAAGTTCAATGAAATAAGTTTTCCTATTACCTTACTTTTAAAAACATAAGGGCAGTTTG
>CAYPHX010000013.1:0-28664 GCA_964410635.1 uncultured Erysipelothrix sp.
AAACAATAACACGTTGTTAATGCAACCACCAAAGTAGTTGATAAAATTATTTATATCACATGAAAAAGGAGGAAACATTATGATTAAAGCGATGATATTAGATAAAGAAAAAATTGCGGCAGACATGCTAATTAAAATGTTGGAAACATATAATGAGATAGAGGTTACAGGATGTTATACTGATGCAAAGTAAGCTCTTGAAGCATTAGAAATAGAACAGCCAGATGTACTATTTGTCGATATTGATGTTTCTGAAAGTAAGAACCTTGAACTGATTAAAAGAATATTAAACAGTGCACCAGACTTAAACGTTGTTGTCTTAAGTTATAACACTGAATATGCACTTGAATCATTTGAATTGGGGATTACTGATTATATAGTAAAACCACTAAACGAAAACAGATTACAGCTCACATTTAAAAAGATGGCTTTGGATGTAGGATTCCAAAATAGAAACCATGATTTAAGTATAAAGCGTTTTGGATCATTTCACCTAGTTGCTAATGGTGATCATATCGTAAAGTGGCGTACAAAAAAAGCCAAAGAACTCTTTGCCTATTTGTGGATAAATTCTGAGGTATCAGTAAATAGAGATACCCTTATTTCAAAACTATTCCCAAATATAAATGAGAAAAAGGCTAATACACTCTTAAGTACAACCCTATATCAAATGAGACAGGTTCTACAAGAGTATACAAATGAAGAGGTCATTAAGTATTTAAACAATGGCTATCGATTCAAATTAAAAATTCCGAGTGATTATGATGTTGTATTAAACATCATTGAATCCAATGAATTTACTGAAGAAAACTATCGAATCTTAAGAAAACTTCTAAAAGGAGAATTTCTTGAAGAAGAGAATTATGCATGGAGTGATCGTATCGCGACACAAACGATACTTTCAACCAAGCATTACCTCAAAGCGTACTTAAATAATATTGAATGTGACAACCTTCTAATAGAAGACATTCTCTTATTTATGTTTGACTTAGATGCTAAAGATGAAACAGTTATTGGTAATATTCTATCTTTCTATAAAGAGAATGAATCTTATAGTAAGTATGCAGACTTTTCGACCAAATGCCTAAAGCTAAAGGGAAATGGCATACTGAAACCACAAGTTTCTAATACAGCATTATAAAAAAATTAATAAAATCAATCACTATTTAGGGATGAAAATCTTGTTACAAACATTTTCAGAAACATTTTGCATCAAAAAGCTTGACAAGGTGTTTGAATGCCGTTATAGTAGGTCCATACTTCTTAGATCAAGAGAGTAAATAAGTTGGAAGTTCAAGCGAGTCAACACAGAGTGGAAGGTTGATAACGAAAAACTTATTGAAGCGCACTTGGGAGAATTCAATCAGAAAACTTATAGTATGATTGAACGGGTTGCTCCGTTATAAGTCAAAGGGGTAAGATTAACTATCTTACAACTAGAGTGGTACCGCGATTGTAACAACAGTCGTCTCTGGATATTTCTGGAGGCGATTTTTTTGTCTTCAGGTTAGATGAAAAGGAGATAAGAAAATGAAAAAGATTCTAACATTTGGATTATTGCTAGTAGTGATGTTCGGTTTAACCGCATGTCAGTCAAAAGGTAAAAACGTAAGCTCAGTTGAAGCAATCAAGGAAAAAGGTGAACTGGTACTCTTAACAGAATCAGGATTCCCACCATTCGAATATGCAGACAACTCAAAAGATGCCGTTGATGGTGTTAATGGAGTTGACATTGAATTTGGTAAAGCACTTGCGGAAAAATTAGGTGTAACACTTAAAGTTGTAGATATGGACTTTGATTCCTTAACACTTGCTTTAGATACAAACAAGGGTGATATTATTGCAGCTGGAATGACAAACACACCAGAACGTGCAGAAGTCGTTTCATTCTCAAAAACATACTTTGACAACGGCTTATTCATTCTATTACCAAAAGGATCAGATATTAAATCAATTGATGATCTAAAAGGTAAAAAAGTTGCGGTTCAACAAGGAACAACAGGCGATATCTTCGCACAAAAAATTGATGGTGCGGAAGTACTTCAATTCAAAGGAATGGTTGAAGCTGGAATGGCTGTAGAAAATCAGAAAGCAGATGCTTCAGTAATGGATATCTTAACAGCTGAAATTCTAGTATCAAATTCAAGCAAATTAGAAATATTAAAAAACTCAGTTGAGAGTGAAGAAACAGCAATTGCTGTAGCAAAAGGTAATGATGAACTTCTAGACATTATTAATGAACTGTTAACAGAATTACAAAGTGATGGAACCCTTGAGAAATGGTTCGATGAACACTTTAAGTCATTACTAGATTAAGAAATAGAAAATAGGTGTATCAATGAAATTAAGTTTAGACGGTTTTTATAAATCACTATTCACTGATTCACAATGGTTAAATTATTTGGAGGGTCTGAAAATGACCCTTCTTATTTCACTGGTAGCAACCCTAATTGGAATTGCGATTGGTTTAATCATTGCGACAGTCAAATATAAATATTCAGCAGCAAGTAAAGAAAAAAGTGTCACATTATCACTTAGTATCTTAAATAAACTTGCCAACCTTTATACAACAGTAATCCGTGGAACTCCAGTTCTACTACAACTTTTAATCCTCTTTGGTTTTGCAACACAAATTGGTGGCGTTGAAGCGGCTATGATTGGTTTTGGGATTAACTCAGGTGCTTATGTTTCTGAGATTCTCAGAGCAGGATTACAATCTGTTGATCAAGGTCAAACAGAAGCAGGGCGTTCATTAGGGCTCAGTTCTAATGCAACACTTATTAAAATTGTTATTCCACAAGCATTCAAAAATATTGTACCTTCACTCTTTAATGAGTTTATTTCACTGATTAAAGAAACATCAGTTGCAGGATCTGTTGCTGTTGTAGAATTAACAAAAATTGCAGAACGTGGAAAAAGTAAAACATTACTTATGGAACCGCTCTTTATTGCAGCGTTTCTATATCTAACTGTGGTTATTGGTTTAACCCAAGTTCAAAAAGTATTGGAAAGGAGATTGGCGAAAAGTGATCGAAATTAAAGACTTAAATAAATATTTTGGAGATAATCATGTATTACGTGGCGTTAATGGCACGATTCAAAATGGTGAAATGGTTGCAATTGTTGGTCCTTCAGGAAGTGGAAAGAGTACCTTCTTAAGAACTCTAAACCTTTTAGAACAGCCAAACTCTGGTGTTATTGCCTTCGATGGTGTTGATGTTGTGGGATATAAAAATCCACCATCAAAATTCATCCAAAAAATAACAAAGAAACCATTTAAGCAAGATATCAACAAACACCGCCAGGAAGTTGGAATGGTGTTTCAACACTTCAATCTGTTCAACAATAAAACTATCTTACAAAACATCACACTGGCACCCATAGATTTGAGGGTCATGAGTGAAAAAGAAGCAACTGAAAAAGCAGAATCACTACTCAAAAGAATTGGTCTATTAGATAAAAAAGACGACTATCCATCGACTTTATCAGGTGGGCAAAAACAACGTGTAGCGATTGTTCGTGCACTATGTATGAATCCAAAGGTTCTCTTATTTGATGAACCCACTTCAGCACTTGACCCTGAAATGGTTGGAGAAGTTTTAGATCTAATTAAAGATTTATCCAAAGAAAAAATCACAATGGTTATAGTAACCCATGAAATGAACTTTGCACGTGAAGTTGCAGATACAGTATGGTTTATGGACCAAGGTGTCATTATTGAAAAGGGGACTCCTGAAGCCATATTTGATACACCACAAGATAAACGACTTCAAGAATTCTTAGCAAAAGTACTTTAACTCCTAATAATTAGGAGTTTTTTTAATTCACCATACATACCTTGTGATATGATATATTGGTAATTTTAAGGAGCACATATGAAACAAAGGATAAAACAGTTAATCATATTTATTACGACTTTCATTTTGGTTGAAATAGTTTTTCGTTTGCAAGCAAATACACTGGCGTTAAATATACCATTATTAAGATCCATCACTTATGCTGTATTCCTGGGATGTGTATTGACACTTCTTAATAGCATCAGTAAATCTAAAATTGTAACTGTATTTAGTATTTTTATCGTTCTAATCAATAATATCTATGCCTTCATTCAAATTGGAATGTATGGGTATTACGAGTCGTTTTTCTCCACTAGAATCTTAAATAAAGATATACCTCAAGTACAATCATATGCGATGGATTTCTTTAACTTCTTAAAATATTATCATTTTGTTTACTTACTTATCTTTATGGCATTTCTATTTACATATCTAAAAAATAGAAGGGACCAAGAAATATATAAAGGCTTTAAGAATATACTCATAGCCATATCGACATCACTTATCATTTTCCTTCTTTATCTAGGTTTATTAACGGTAGATCTCACTACAAATATTGAGAGATCAATAAACTTGTTTAAAAATCCCTACTACACTGAAACAGCGATGAATCAATTGGGAATTATTCCTTTCTTTACAAGCGACATACAGTATATATTCTTTCCAAATCGTGCAATTCAAAAATTAGAGTTAGAGCCAGTCAAGCCTGGAATTCCTACTGAGCCAGAAATTATTGTAGATCCATTTAAAAGAGAAATTGATGACAGTGAATGGATCAATATTATGGAACAAGAAACAAATGAAGAATATCGAAATATTGATCAATATTTCCTCAGTCAAAAAATTAGTGATAAGAATGAAATGACAGGTCTACTCAAAGACAAAAACTTAATATACTTTCTAGTTGAAGCATTTGATGAGCTTGCTATACATAAGGATTTAACACCAACACTATATAAAATGAAGATGGAAGGTCTATACTTTAATAACTTCAATTCAACACAATTTAATTGTGCTACTGCTGAAAGTGAACTCATCTCTCAAGTATCAACATATCCAGTCATTGGAACCTGTACAATGGCTTCCTATTATAAAAACGCCTCTCCACAAACGCTATACAATTTATTTAAAGAGTCAGGTTATAGTACATCTTCTTTCCATAATTGGAACGACCAGTTCTATCCAAGAACAGAAATTCATCCCTTTCTTGGTTCGAACAGATATAAAGATGTTAAAGAAACAATCCCTTCACTAATTGATGGATGGCAAAGCGATTTAACCATGATGAAAACAGTAGTGAATGATCTCAATAATACAGAAGGTAAATTCATGTCACATGTGCTGACTTCTACAACTCATTTTCCTTACGACAAATATTCAAACTTAGGGGAAAAACATGTTAAAAAGGTGAGACAATCATTCCCAAATGCACCAATGGATATTGTACGTTATTTATCTAAATCTGTGGAACTCGATTTATCAATTCAGTACTTAATCGAAAACCTTGAATCAATGGATAATACAGCGCTCATATTCTATAGTGATCATACACCATTTAGAATTTCTGTTGGAGATGTTTACGCTAATAGAACCAATCCATATCCAGGTAAGTATAAAGATACAACCCCAATGATGATTTATAGCCATGATATTGAACATCGTGTTATAGAAACAGTCAGTGGAACGATTGATTTGGCCCCAACCATTGCCAACTTGTTTGATTTAAATTATGATCCAAGACTGTATATGGGTACAGATATATTCTCTAATGAAAGTCCAATAACAGTCTTCCAATCGGGCTCTTGGCGTGATGATAAAGGAAGCTTTAATGCGACAACATCAACCTTTACTCCCTATGATGAAAGTGATACTTATACACCTGAAGCCTTAGAAAGACTTAATAAAAAAGTAAAAGATAAGCTCATTGTTTCATCACAAACATATTTAAATGGTTATTATCACCAAAGACAAAACTTAAAACCATAAAAAAACAACCACTCATTATCTTGAGTGGTTGTTTTTAGTAGTAATATCTACGGTTTTTATAAAGCTTTATTCGTCTTTTGATATAAAGAAATAAAACTACCAACAAAGCAATGATGAATAAAACAAAGAATGCTGGATAGACAAAGCCTATTGTAATATCTTCATCACTTAAGATGTCTGTTTCAAAAACTAAGGCATCATCGTAATATATATGATGCTTTCCTAGAACTGTATCTTTTTTAATCGGTGCTTTTAATGTTTCATCTAAGATGTATTCATGACGTATTTTTGAGATATCCATTTCACCACCGATTAATACATCAATCTTATCCTTATGGATATAAGGATAATCAGAAAATCTTCGTTTAATATTGATATCTTTCTTTACTACATTTTCATCATAAGCAAGCACTTTATCAAAATTCTCGTACATATAGTCATAGACTTTAATCGCATCATCCAGCCCACCATTTCTTTCATCATAAATGTGTCCTGGTGCATTGGTGGATATAAAAATATATTCTGTGTTGTTTTTTCTAGCGAAACTAGAGAGTGCAAATTGAGCAATCGTGGTATAACCAGATTTCGCTCCGATAATCGCATCATAACCCATTTCTTCTGTGTCTTTTAAAATATAATTATCAATTGTTACATAAGGATTGCTTTCATAAGTATGTTCAACTTTTGAATACATTTCCATAAATACATCATTTTTTACTGCATAATTAATTAGTAAAGTAAGATCTTCAAGTGTTGTGTACTGTCCAATCATATCCAAGCCGGATGTGTTTTTTACTTGTGTATGAACCATGCCTATTTTTTGAGCCTTCTTATTCATCTCTTCAACTAAGCCATCATATGTACCTGTTAAGTGTATCGAAATTAAGCCAGTTGCATCAGCACCTGATGATAATAGGACACCATAGAGAACTTCTCTAATTGAGACTTCTTGATTGGGATATAAACGGGCCAATGAAGCAAGTGGGTCAAGTGTTTCAAAGACGATGGGGTCTACTGTGATGATAGTATCTAGATCTGTGTCACCTAGAAGTTCAATTGCTGTAATCGTAGTAAGCACTTTTAATATAGAAGCAGGAGCGATCTTATCTTGATGGTTTTCATAGGCTAAAACTTTCTCTGAATCTACAGAATATAAGATATAGTTACTGCTAAGTAAATCAAGTGATTCTATTTCTTTATTTAAATCTGTATTATTTGGAAAAATAAACAGGGTTGTAAGAATAATACTTAATAATATTTTCATCAAAATCTCCTTTTTTAATCTTTTACATTATACCATTAAACTATGAAAGTTTGATGTGATAAGGTATAAAAAAAAGCACAGGTCAGTTGGGGGGGAAAGGAGACCTGTGCTTTAAGGAAATAAAAATTAAATCCCTGAATACAATATTATTGTGTATCCATCCTTTCGGATATATATATATTTTACCTTATTTAAGTATTTAAGTCTAATCATATAAATATTTAAACTAAGGTGAAGTTATTCATTTGGCTACTTATACACACGTGCAACACGATTTGAGAGTAAGGTAGTCAATGTGACGCCTTCATCATCCATCAATTTTGCTGTTTCATTTACAGATAGATAATGATCTTTTCCTGTCTCACCAAAAAGAGTAACAATGTCGTTTATTTTTACATTAAGTCCTGTTACATCGATGTAGGTTTGATCCATCGCGATGGATAAGATATGTGTCTTATCGTTATTGACAAGGATGGGTGCCTTGAGTTCAGGTAGGTTTAGAAATAAACCATCACCATAACCAATGTTCATAATCGCAACCTCAGTATCCTTTTCAAGGATAGTACTTGCTCCATAAGCAATCGAGTCACCTTTTTTTAACTTACGAATACCAATTATTTGTGCTTGCCATGTACCTACATCTTTAAATCTTAGTTCTTCCTCTAATAATGGGCTATCCATATAAAGTGCACGACCAATTCTAACTACATCGTAATAGGCTTCTTTATACCATTCATATGCACCACTATCACAAATATGTCTGAAACCATAATTAATGTGATGTGATTCCAATTTATCCAATGCAAATTTAAAGCGTTCATTTTGTATCTTTGAAAGTTCAGAGTTTACAGTTGCACCTTCAATAAAGTGGGAATAGGTAGAAACAATTTTAAACTGTTTGTTGTTTTCCAAACGTTCAATAGCTGCGTCTAATTCTTCATGTGGGCAAAACCCTAATCTATTTAATCCTGTGTTTATCTTGAGATGCACAGGATAATTTTCTATCTTCTGTGATTTTAAATGAGTCTCAAATGCATTGAGTGAGTACATATCATGTATGATGGGTTCAATCTTATAGCGTACGATGGTTTCAATTTGATCATCAGTTACACCACAAAAAAGAATAATACGTTTGTTTATTTTTGCTTCAATTAAACGAAGGGCTTCCGATACCTGGGCAACACCGATAAATTCTATTTCGTGAAATGATGAGACAAGTTTTGCTATTTGAATTAAGCCATGTCCATAGGCATCAGCTTTTAGTACGGGAATTACGGGGGTTTCTCGTAAAATATTTTTTAAGTTCTCTTTAATTCTTTTTGTATCAATGGAAAAAGTTGAGTTTGTTTTCATGATTTCCACCTTTCTATGCAATTAATCATTATATAGATTATAATGTAGATACGTCTTTATGCAAAGCATATTAATGAAAAGGAGTAAATAATGTTAAAATTCGAAAAATTCACACAAGCACATATACCTTACTACTACGCATGGCGAAATGATCCTACCGTAGCAATCTTTGATCAATCAGAATTTCTAAGACCCAGAAGTATGGAAGAAGTAGAAACATGGGCTCAAAGATTAGTTGAAGGCTATACTTATACCGTGTTATATAATGAAAAACCAATTGGAACAATTGCTCTTATGAATGTGGACACTAGAAATAGACATGCAGAACTAGCAATTATGATTGGGGATAAGTCAAAGTGGTCTAAAGGCTTGGGTACAGAAATGCTGACGCAACTACTTTCATACGGCTTTGAAGGACTCAATCTAAGGAAGTTATATTTACATGTCTTTGACTTTAATAAACGTGCCATAGGCCTTTATGAAAAGTTTGGATTTAAAAAAGAGGGAACCAAAAAAGAAATGGTTTATCGTGGTGGAAAAT
Organism: uncultured Erysipelothrix sp.; assembly: GCA_964410635.1. Classification (GTDB taxonomy): domain Bacteria; phylum Bacillota_I; class Bacilli_A; order Erysipelotrichales; family Erysipelotrichaceae; genus Erysipelothrix. Next base: position 8,981 of record CAYPHX010000013.1, read on the forward strand.
ACCATGATGTTCATTTTTATGCACTCTTCAAAAACGATTATATTAAAAGGGTTTAAGCATGTTTAATTTCAAAGTATCTTATGTGAATTACCTTGTAATGTAAACTAAGAAGGGCTATAATTGAAAAGATAGAATTAGGGGTATATTATGAAAAAAATAAAATTTTTATTTCAAAGAATCCTAAAAATGGATTATGGAAATTTCTTTAAAACAGTGAAAACAGTACACCAAAGAACAGGAAAAAATTCAATACTTGTTTTTCTTGATATCGTTTATTGTGGCTTTAAATATCGAGCAGGCCATCTAGATTATCTTGAGTTTGAGTTTTATAATTTAAACAAGGAACAAAGAGCAAGTTATGTCACACGTGGCGTTAGTTTAGACTACGTTACGAAACTAAATGATTTTGAATCAAGATCATTAATTAATGACAAGGCCACATTTTTAGGAATGTTTTCTGATGTGGGTGGTAGAAACTGGTTGGATATTGAGAAATCATCATTTGAAGATTTCAAAGAATTCTTCAAACAAAATCAAAAAATTATTGCAAAAGTAAAAAACAGTGTAGGTGGTAAAGGTATAGAGTTTTACGACTATGATGGTTCAAATGAAAAAGAAGTGTACGAAAATTTAATTGATAAAGGACAGCTACTGGTCGAAGAGGTTGTTGTACAACATCCAGAACTTGCTAAGATTCACCCTAAATCAGTAAATACATTGCGTATTATGACAATTCAAATCGGTGGTAAAGTTGAAATTCCTTTTGTTGCTTTAAGAACAGGGAATGGAAAAGCTGTTGATAACTTAAATAGCGGTGGTTACTCAGCACGTGTGAATGTTGAGACAGGGATTGTTCAATCTAATGGATCAGCAAAATTTTCCAATGTTGTTGAGAAACACCCAATGACAGGGATCCAATATAAAGGACTACAAATCCCATTATTTGAAGAAGCAAAAGCACTTGTTATTGAACAAGCATTAAAACTTCCTAAATTAGGATTCATTGCATGGGATATTGCAATTCTAGAAGATAATAGAATTATCGTAATTGAAGCCAATGATTTCCCAGGACATGATGTCTATCAATTACCAGAAATATTAGGTGAAGACCGTATGGGTATGAAACCTGTATTTGATGAAATTATTGAACGATTAAGAAAAGAGGCCTCTATTAATGAAAAAAATTAAATATTATTTCAGACGCTTAGTTAATATGGATTTCAAAGGATTCTTTGATGCCATTACTCATGCACATGAAAAAAGCGGCAAATCAAAAATAGTTATTACCGTGGATATGATTTTATGTTCACTAAAATATACTGCAGGTTATGTAGACTATAATGAATTTGAGTTTTATAACTTACCAAAAGAGAAACGCGAAACATTCGTTACTCTAGGACAATCTCACAAGATTGCATCATACTATAACGATCCAGGTTATACAGAGATATTTTTAGATAAAGCACAGTTCAACAAGCATTTTACAGATTATGTAGGGCGTCAACATCTAGACTTACTTGAAACAGATGCAGAAGGTCTAAAAGACTTTATTACAAAGCTTGGTGGAAAAGCAATGGCTAAACGTAATCGTGATTATGTTGGTCATGGTATTGAAGTAATTGATATTCGTGAAGAAACAGATGTCGATTATGAAGCATTGTACAATAAATTAAAAGAAAATGGCCAAATATTAATTGAAGAGTACTTTAGTCAACATCCAAAAATGAGCGAACTTGCCCCAAATTCAGTCAATACAATTCGTATGATTACATTTTTAGATGATGAAGGTGAAGGTCATTTACTGGTTGCTGCATTAAAATCAGGCTTGGGTGGTCACCTAGACAATATTGGTCAAGGAGGTATGTACACAATCTTAAATGAAGATGGCGTGGTGCATGCACCATTTATTGATGCTAAAGATAATGATTATACAATTAACCCTAATACTGGAGAAAGTCTTATCGGCTTTCAAGTTCCAAGTTATGACAAAGTCAAAGAACAAGTTCTTTCCGCGACAAAAATTATCCCACAAGTACGCTACGTAGGATGGGATGTTGCAGTCCGACCATCAGGTGATGCTGAAATTATCGAAGGAAACGTAACAACTGGTGTTTTCCAAGAAATACCACGTAACAGTACACATCAAACAGGTGTCTTACCAGAATATAAGAAATATATTAAGATCAAACTATAATCAAATAAGGCTAAACTATCTAAAGGTAGTTTGCCTTTTTTGTAAAAGGCTTGCGATTCATGTGAAATGAAATAAAATGTATACAGATAGAGGTGGAACATATGAAGGATTTAAAAAGTTTAATCATATTATTCAAAGCACACTCAAGTGTTATGAATGGTGTAAAAAAATCACTCCATGGCTCAGAGATGAGTGTGAATGAATTTGCTGCAATGGAGGCACTTTACCATAAAAAAACACTAAATACACAACAACTCATTGATCTAGTTTTAATTCCAAACTCATCCATGACATATGTACTTGATGTATTGAATAAGAAAAAGTATATTCAACGAGTCAGAAACAAGGAAGATAAAAGGATTCAATCTCTTTCCCTAACAGCAAAAGGTAAAGCAGTTTTTGAAAAGGTTTACGAGAAACACTTTGAAATGATGCGTGAAATATTCGATGTTTTAAGTGATGAAGAAGAAGCAACACTGCAAGAAATACTTAAAAAATTGGGAAAAGAAGCGCAAGCAATCAAGTAGTATAAATACTAGCTCATGGATTCTAAGAAGTTTTCAAGATAATAATCTATTAATTAAAACGAAATAATTCATTAATTTTTTATGTGTTCTTATGGTAAAGCTTGCACATAATGCCGTTCTTTAATATAATGGTATTCGTTATAAAGGAGTAAAAACATGAAGAAACATAAAAAGATTTTAAAACATATGTTGTTAATATTAGTTATTTTAATTGTAATAGTGCCTTCTTTTGTGTTCAAGAAATTTGGAAAGCTCGATCTAGAACAACTTCTATTCTTATTGGTTAGTGATGGAGCGGGTGCAGATTTATCAGTCATCGTAGATTACTTCAAATATGCTTTACCTAAAGTTATAATAGTTTATATTATTATAAATATTATTAAATTTATCTTTAAGAAGTATGATCACGTATTTGTAAAAAATAAACTGTACTTAAAAGCTAAAACACTTCTAACGGATATTAATTTCTTGAAGTTAACATTATCTAAAGGACTTGTCTTAACATTGTTGTTAGCATTATTCTTAAATCAACAGTTTAATGTATCAGGGTATATTTCAAACTCTAAAGACATTTCTTATATATATGAAGAAAACTATGTAGAACCAGATTCAGTAGATATAAAATTCCCAGACGAGAAAAGAAACCTTATCCATATATTCTTGGAATCAATGAATACTAACTACTCTTCAATTGAGATTGAAGATGGTGTCGTGAATCTTATTCCAAATATTCAAAAACTCGCAGAAGAAAATCCAAGTTTTACAAACTCAACAGGTTTTGGTGGTTTCCAACACTTAAGAGGATTAACATGGACTGTTGCCTCATTAGTAGGACAGACAAGTGGTGTACCACTGATTGTCCCAATGAAAAACAACAAGTATGGAAAGAATGGTCACTTCTTACCAGGAATTAAAACACTGGGTGAAGTACTAGAAGACAACGGATACCACAACTACTTCCTTATGGGATCAGATGGTAACTTCGGTGGACGCGAGACATATTTTACAACGCATGGTAACTATGAAATATTTGATACAAAGCATTTAAAAGAAATAGAATATATTCCAGAAGACTATGATGTATTCTGGGGAATGGAAGACCTCAAATTATTTGATGTCGCAAAAGTTAAGATTAGAGAAGTCGCGGATAAAAATGAACCGTTTAATTTCTCAATTCTAACAGTTGACTCACACTATCCAGAAGGGTATGTTGATGAAACATGTGAACTTCCATTCAGCAATACATATGCGAATGCTATTGCATGTTCAGACCAAAAAGTAATTGAATTTGTACAATGGCTCACAGAACAAGATTTCTATGAAAATACAACAATTGTTCTATCAGGTGATCATAATACAATGAATGATGAGTTCTTAACAAAAACAGATGGTGATGTTAAGACAATTTACAATACTTTCTTAAACCTACCAATGGATACAGAAGGTGTAAATTTTGAAAATCGTGACTTCTCAGCTTTAGATATGTTCCCAACAACCCTTGCTGCCATTGGTGCAGAGATTGAAGGAAACAGACTTGGCTTAGGTGTTAACATGTTCTCAGATAAACAAACATTGATTGAGCGTTTGGGTTTTGAAAAGATTGATGAAGAGTTTGGTAAGTCATCAGACTACTATAACTACAATTTCTTCTTAAATAAACAAGCGATGGAAAAATCAGACGAAGAGTAAAAAAAGAACCCTGTTGAATTATCAACAGGGTTTTCTTATGCAAAGTTTTTATATTTATTTAGATCAAATGTAAGAATTGACTCAGACTCAAGATCATAATCATTCATATCAAATGAAACAATTGCAGGTTGATCATACAATCTAAAGTAATACTTGGATGATGTGGCTGACATAAATGATAAGTACTGTGTATAATCCATTGTATGTCTTTGTGTCACAACTGCACCCTTTGGTATATCTACATTATTTAATATGTGTGAGGCTGCCATGACTTGTCCATATTCACCTTCATGTTCTTTAATTTGTGTTTTTAAATAATATGCTTTAACAAATCGAGAAGGTGGTGTGAAGTCTCCTGGTAAGCCGAAAGTGCCACTCCCTTGTCCGAATGCCTTTAATTCTAAACCATCGATTGTACGGGGTACACGCTGGTTAGGGTTAAGACCTATATAGTTTCTTAAGTTGGTTAAGTGCCAATTGTAATCAGGAGCATTGGTTAGTACACCTGTTTCATTTTCAAATACTTCCAATCCACTGTCACGTGGCTCTACAATAATAGAACGTCCTGTTTTATCTGTGAAGACAAAATGTAGTGGTGGTGAAATTTGTAAAGCTTGAATGAATGTATCAACCAAAGTGATTTGAGGAAGCACATCTATAATCTCAGCAACTGTCGAAAACTGAGCCAGCATATAAGGCACTACTTCAAAACCAGCTAGATTAATTCCTGTATCTTTCTGTGAAGATTCATAGTGTGCATAACCTTCAAAGTATAAAGTTGCTGCAACAAGACCATGCTCGTTGACACCATCAGCAAAGAAATACGATCCCAAGTCCTTAGACAGACCTTGAAATGCAAGGTGTTTGTTAAGCTGCTTTTCATATGCAAACTTTAAGGGGTAGTTTCTAGGCACTACAGCCATAATAGGATCAAGTTCAAAAGAAAAATCCATTGATCTTGCGAATAATACGTTATTTTGTGAGTCGATTAAATTGAGTCCTGTACACATAATACCCTCCTTATTGGGTTACTATAAATATTATATCACTATAGAATGATAAAGATAATAAAAACAGTCCCTTTTTGATAGGGACTGTTTCATATATTATTGAATGACAGCTGATGTTTCAAGCATACGATCCAAGACGTCTTGTTTATTGTAAGAGACTTTAACCTTTTTATCCGATACAATTAAATACTTATCATATGCATCTAAATTGTCTTTATAAATAACATGGGAAACATTGATCAAAGTATGCTTATGCTTTAGCATATCCTTTTCAAGTGCTTCACCAATAGATTTATCTAATGCGGCAAAGACTTCATCACTGATAAGAATTTCCTTATCGAAGAACAGAGCACGAGCTAACATGAGTCGAGCACGTTGTCCTGTAGATATGTTACCACCATCGTTAAGTAACAGCATCTTTTCATCAAGCATTTGTAGATTAACCTCATTTAAATACTGAGATACATCCTCATCACCCAATAAATTGATATTTCTTTGGAGTGTATCAGAGAATATAAAACCATGTTGTTCTACTTTTGAAAATAAATTAAAGTATGATTCATTCTTGAGTTTATCTATAACATGACCATTTGTTTTGATTGTCCCAACTAAAGGATCAATTTCCTTAAGTATTGACTTAAGTAATGTTGATTTACCTTCGCCAGATGGACCTACAATAAGCACTTTCTCATTTGCTTTAATCTCAAAGTTAACATTTTCTAAAATGGCTGCATCATAGCCTAATGATACATTATCAAAAACTATCTCATTAAAGTCTTCAACATTGATATCACCCAGTTCGATTTCTTCCTTAAGAGTCTTGTTCAGTTCATCGAAAATAGTACTGATGGCGGTTAGCTTAGTAATCGTCGCTGGTAGATTTTGTAAGGGCCATATGATATTTCCAAAGGTATTAACGATCACAAATAAGGAACCTGCTTTGAGGCCCAACTCATTTGAAACAAAGATACCTGATATTAAGAGAATAATAATAATAGTAAATTGAACTACATTATTGAAAGCATCCACTAATGTGGTGCGTTTCTCAATGTTATATTGCTTTTGTTTTAGGCTATCAGCAATCTTGATGAATTCCTGTTCTCTTTTATCTTGAAGTCCATGTTGTTTAATAACCTCAAATCCATTAAGTGTTTCATCAACAAAACCAGTATATTGAACCAAAGCATCGGATTTCTTTTCTTCATCCTTTTTAATGGGTTGACTGGATTTGTTTGCTAAGTATGCAAACAAAGAACCTAAGGCAATGATAATAAAAATAAAGTACCATTGTATTGAAGTGAGGATAAGTGTCGAAATGATGATTGCGATAATATAACTAATTAATTCTATTAAGTTCATATAGTACTGTTCTTCTAAGCGATCCATATCATTAGTCAAATTAGAAACGATGCTGGCCTTATTTCTATTTCTAAAGAAAAGTGGCGAACGGTTGAGCATTTCAGTGACATAGTCTTGTTTAATATCGACCATGGATTTAAGAAGATATCTTTTCTTCATGGATCTCTCAACAACTCTTGCAAGGATAAATAGTGCAATACCACTGAATACCCATACGGATGCTTCCAACAATTTATCAATATTACCTTCTAAACCATAATCTGTAATGCGACCCATCATGATACTGATAGAACCTACGATGGCTTCACTAAAGAACATAGCTACGAATAAACATGCAAATGCGATCTTATTTCCAAATTTATGTTTTCTCATGCGCCCGCCTCCTTGAATTCATAAACAGTATCAAAATGTTCACTTAAGTAATCTAGATGCCTATGTGAGACACAAATAACTGTTTTATCTAAGTTAATGATTGTGTCATAAAGGATCTCTGCATTTTCATCGTCCAGTGCCGCACTGGGTTCATCGATAAATAAGACATCGAAATCACCATACAGTTCACGTGCAAATGATATCCTTTGTCGCTGACCTCCTGAGATGTTGGATCCATTTTCTACTAGTTCCATATCATCTTTGTCAAAAATCCAATCATAAAGTGCTGCTTTTCGAAGGACATCTTCATATTTAACGGGATCAAAATCTCTATCTAAGATAATATTGTTTCGAACACTATCGTCAAACATAAAATGGGTCTGTCTCATATATGAGCTGATACTTAAGAAGCTTTCATGATTCACTTCGTTTAATTTCTTGTCATCAAGATAAATATTTCCATCATACTGACTTAAGTTTTGAGATAGAAGATTGAGTAAAGTTGTTTTACCTGTTCCAGATTCACCATGAATCAAGACTTTGTCTTTATTGTTGATGTTAATATCTAAATCCTTAATGATTTGCACCTTATCATCATAACTAAAGTTAAGATTTGAAGCTTCTATCTTTGGTGTAGAAGGTGCTTGTAAAGTTGCGACTGGTTTTGAATCAAAATCAACAATTCTGTAATATATATCAAAAGATGATTTGAGTTTGTTTAAATGAGAGATGCCCGATACCATTGACCAAACAATACCTCCCGATAGATTAATGATTAATATAAATTGTGAGAAATCAATACGTGTAATACTCATTAAGTAAGCAGCATAGATCAACATTAACATTTGAGATGAGAAGTTGATGCCTTCGCTAGTTAAGGATTGAGCAAGGTTGTAACCATAGTAATCAGTTTTAATGAGCTCCAGTTTTTCTGTATCATCTAAGAAACGGTTGATAAATCTCATTTCTTTAGAATAGTGTTTAATTGTTGAAGCACCATCTACAAGATTTGTTACTGAATTTGTATAGACCTTATTTTGATCTAACGATTGTTTTCTTTTTTCTCTTGTTTTCTTTTCAAACAACTTACTAATCATTAAAAGTAAGAGTGCTGTAATAAGTGAAGTAAGGGCAACCTCCCATGATAAGCTAAATAAAATAACTAAATAGATAGTGTTATTTATGAAAGAAAAGCTAATGTTAAGTAATGAGAGAAAGAAGTCTTTCTCAAATAGATTAATATCTGAAATTAATGCAGATTGATAACTATCCTTTTCTTCCTTATTAAAGTCTTCGTTTGTCATGCTCATGATTTTATCATAAGCAAGTAGACGCACATCTTTGAGTACATCAGTCATTAATCCGATTCTTAAAAATCTTGAGATGACTTGTGATACTACAGGGATCATCATAAATCCAAAACTGGTTAATCCAATTCTTAGCCACATACTATTGTCTGTTCCAAAGAGCTTCACAGCATTGGCCATAGCAATGGACACAAAAATATTCGTTGAACCACTGAGTAAGACCCCAACAAAATATAAGAAACCTGCTTTTTTGTTTTTAAAGAGTAAATCTTTTAGTTTCATATGTATTCTCCTTTATGAGTTTACTATAGCAAAGGGATTTTATTTTATAATCAAATTAATGTAAGTTGTTCATAAAACAAGGTAAGTTGCATAGAATATTATATTCGTGATAAAATATAGATAGAAAAGAGGTGAGCTCATGGCAAAGTTTGAACGCAGATTTAAAGGTGATTTTGATGATTTTGTAAAATACGTAGAGTCCAGTGTCAAAAGCGGCAGCATGTCAGCAAGCATTGAAGATCGTAGTGATTTGAGTGTTGATGACGTAAAAGTTGCAGTTAGAGTCTTTGAAAGATACAGTTACCTGGGCGGAAATCGTGTGAGTTTAAATGTTACGATTGTAGCTAAAGGTGAAAATATCTTCGTTACAGCGATAACCTCAGGAGGCTCACAAGCAGTTCTGTTTAAAATCAATACATTTGGTGAAGGAAGCTTCTTAAGCAATTTTGAATCCAGTATTGATAAATATATTAAGTAAGAAAGCCATGGAGGTTTGAGCCTCCATGGCTTTGTTTTATTTTCGAATAAGATTTAATACTTCTTTTGCAGAAGCCTTAAGGCTTTCTTCAGTTCTACCTTCAACACCTAAGTTCGTGTAGACTTCGCCAACCTTCACATTTGAATCATCAAATGCATTCCAGAATTTATCGATGAGTGGTCTTGCGACATCTTCTTTTTGTAAAGGTCCAAATGGATTTGCAAAGAATGAGTAGGTTAAACCAAACTCATGGGTTGTTCCTTTGGCCATACGTTTACCTTCAATGAAAGTTTCTTTACCATCTTCTGGTTTATCAAAGAGTGTAACACCAATATTATCATCATAGTTATTAGCGTATAGGAAGTAATCTACCTTGTGATCACTTTGTACTGTTTCAAAGTCAGTGACAGGAATGATTACGCGCGCATTGGTGGTTGATTCAGGATTCATAAAGATTGAGCGGTCCATCGCTTGATAAGGTAACGCACGATCTAAATCGTCCAGACGAACAAAGGCACCAATTTCTGTCCCTTGAGCCACAACCTTACCTTCTTCGTTGAGTCTAAATGCTCCCATATCATCAAAGATGACATCGATGGAATCAATATCATTACCTCCAACACTACCGATTTCTTCGATAATTTCTGATTTACCAGCACCTGAGTCACCCATGAAGACGACACCATGTGTTGTTCCATCAGTAAGGGTAATATTAACCATTGCCCCATGAATTGGTAAGTTTCCTTTATCCATCATAGAGACGTTATATGCTGTTAACATGATTTTCTTCATGTAGCCAAAGTATTCAATTTTATCTTGATAAGATATTTTTGCTACAACGACATCATTTTCAGTGTCATTAAAGAAGACCATATCATCTGTTCCATCTTTGACTCCGAATGCAACTAAGATATCAGGTTTTCTACTTGCGATATCTTCGGTTGTTGCAGGTTCAAACAAGTTTGCTAATGAGATACCTGAGAAGACAAAGTCTTTATGGAAATACACATAAGCTAATTGAGTACCCATTTTTGCTGGATAACAATAGAAATTATTATTGTCGATTGTAAAGTCCTTAATTGGGTTTTCAAATACTTCTTGGAAGTGACCTTCACGTTTATTAGTTTTAGGATGTAAGAGTAGTGGGGAGTGTAAGAGTACACTGTCAATAAACATCATACCATCCAGATTAGCATAGGCACTTGGAATGATATGTTGTTTCTTACGTAATGTAATCGCAGCATTTGTTCCTGCACGTAATTGACGATAGATTTTATTGGATCTTCCTTGTGCTTTTTCCTGTAGGTTTCTATAAAAGGATAAAACAATTCTATTGAACTCAGTATCTTTATCGACAAAGTTTACAAGTTCAGATGTAGATTTTCTACCAAGATAGATAACACTCACGCGTTGGTATTCGCGCCAATACTCATAAATATCTTCAATCAGAGTCTGTACAAACTTTACATCTTGCATGAGTGGATGTTTAATTTGATCTAATTCAAAAACGTGTAGTTGACGGGCAAGGTCAAGAATTTCCTGTGTTAAATCACAATCAGGACAAAACTTCTTCAGACGTCTCACAGTTGCGGAATTGGTATCATTTAAGAATGCTGTAATTAATTTGTTAAAAGAGCGAGAATTCAGAATGCTGACATTTCTTGAAGGGTAGCCTTCGTTATAGTTGATGACGGCAGTATTTCTGTGTAAGTATAGTGTTTCAATCATTGGTATAACCTCCTGTTACTAGGGAATATTATATCACATGTGAAATATAATGTAAGTGAAAAATGAAAGTATTCGTAATTTTTTACAAATCTTTCATCGTTTTCATATCAATCTTTTATTCGTATGCTTATTTCTGTCAGAAATTCACTCAAATCCTTTGTCATAATCTCATTTCTAATGGTTATCTCATAGAAAAAACCTTCCAATTTTAAGTCGTTTATCTTGGCATAATCCATCATGGTGTAATAGGCATCATCAATATCATCGAATCCCCCTTGGTGGAGGTATGTTAGATAATTGCCTTCCTTCTTAACGTAGTTATGAAAGAGAGTATGTTCAAAAAGCACTTTAACGAAATGGTGACTAAAGGGAGTTGTGTCTTGATTAATCAAGTGTTTAATATGAGTCATCAACCCAACTGAATTTGAAAGCTCAATCTCATGTGTCTTCATAAATTTTGAATATTCTTGAATAAAGCCTTTGAAGGATTTTTCTTCAATCTCCTCACCAATAAATAGATACTCCTTTTCCTTATATTGTATAAAGCAAGTCTCAATTGGATTTTCAGCATCTTTTATTAACGACTGAGTATAGTCGATAAATGCACGTGCTTGTTCTAACTTAATGATTTCCTTTTCTATGATATCCATCTGTTTGTCTAAAACCATTTTCAGCTCTTTAGGTGAGCGGTTATTTAAGAAATCTTGAATGTCTTTTAAAGGCATCCCTAAGTCTTTTAAAAAACGGATGACTTGAAAGAAATAGAATTGAGATTGGCTGTAATAGCGGTATCCATTCTCCTTATCAATGATTTCAGGTTTGAAAAGACCAATCTTGTCATAATAGAATAATACGTGTTTGGGAACGTTTAAAAGTCGTGCAAAAGTTCCTGTTTTAAATTTATCTTCCATAATGGTGGTTCCTCCTTGACTATGAAGTCACTTTATAGTTTATGCTATCATAGCATTAATTGAATGAAAAGGAGTTAAAAATATGAAATTAATTATAAAATACATGAAAAAAGAAAAATTTCTATTTTTCCTTAACTTTCTCGCAATATTATCATTTGTAATTGTTGAACTGGGTATACCCACTATAACAGGAATTATGATTGATAAAGGGATCGTTATGAAAGATATGGAATTATTAACCCAAATGGGATTTGCGCTTTTAGCATTGGCTATTTTTGGTGGATTTGGAAGTATTCTTTCAGGTTATACATCATCAAGAATTGCGACAAATATGACACTAGAAATGCGTAAAGATCTATTTGATAAATCTCAAGAACTTTCTCACTCAGAATATAACGAGTTGGGTGTGTCATCCATGATTACACGCGTCACAAACGATGTGTATCAGATTCAACTCTTTACACAAATGTTATTGCGTATGGGACTGATTACACCGATCATGATTGCATCCAGTTTCTTTTTGATCTTTAAATCAAACTTACAACTGGCTTTAATCAATTTAATCTCAGTACCGTTTATTTTACTTACAGTTTATATTATTGGAAAAAAATCCAATACACTGAGTACATTACAACAAGTGAACCTGGATACACTAAACAGAGTCACAAGAGAAAATATTACAGGGGTTCGTGTTATCCGTGCATTTAGACAAGATGCTCATGAAACAGAACGCTTTGGGGAAACAAACAAAGAGTACTCAGGTATTTCTAAGGCTTTATTTAGAATTATTTCTAGAACAGAACCTTTATTCTTCTTTATTCTACATATGATCGTACTGGTTGTTTTTTGGGTATCCAGTGGCATGATTGATATGGGACAGATTGAAGTGGGTTCATTGGTAGCTTTCTTAGAATATCAATTCCATGGTTTGTTCTCACTACTCCTATTCTCATATGTTTTCATTATGTATCCACGTGCTGCAGTAAGTGCAAGTCGTGTTGAAGAGTTCTTATACAAAGAACCACTGATTAAAAACCCTGAAGATGGTATCCTTCATAAAGAAGGTCCTGTCACATTAGAGTTTAACGATGTTACATTTAACTATCCCGATTCAGAGGCAAATGTTTTAACGGATATTAGTTTTAAAGCTAAGGCCGGAGAGATGATTGCATTTATTGGATCTACAGGATCAGGTAAAAGTACTTTAATTAACTTAATGGTTCGTTTCTATGATGTTACACGTGGACAAGTATTACTTAATGGGGTAGATGTAAGAGATTATGATCTGTATGCATTAAGAGACCACTTTGGATTTATTCCACAAAAAGCAAACTTATTCAGTGGTACAATTTCAGATAATATCCGCTATGGTAAAAAAGAAGCCTTAATGGACGAGATTGTTCAAAGTGCTGAGGTTGCCTCAGCAAGAGAGTTCATCGAATCAAGACCCGATAAGTATGATGAATGGCTCAGTGAAGGTGGATCAAATCTATCCGGGGGTCAAAAACAAAGAATGAGTATCGCAAGAGCGATGGTTAGAAAACCAGAAATTTATGTTTTCGATGATTCATTCTCTGCACTTGACTATAAAACAGATGCTTCGATTCGTAAGAATTTAAAAGCACAAACTAAAGACTCAATCGTATTTGTTGTAGCGCAACGTATTAGCTCAATTGTTGAAGCTGATCAAATTGTGGTACTAAATGAAGGTGGCGTCGTGGGTAAAGGAACACATCAAGAACTGATGAAAGATTGCGAAATCTACCAAGAGATTGCAGCTTCTCAGTTTAGTGAAAAGGAGATGGCAAAATATGAGTAAGCAATTAAAAAGATTGTGGCAATACCTAAATCCCTATAAAAAAGAACTTTTGCTTGTTGTCGCTTTATTAATCATTACAGTTATGATGGTTGCTCTTGCTCCTTTAGTAGAAGGGTTTGTAACAACACAATTATTAAGTGATGTCACTGCCATGCGAAATGGTACGGGTACGGGTGTTCAGTTTGATAAAATTATTAGACTGATTATCATCTTATTCTTTATCTATGTAATCAATACATCCACAAGACTACTACTACAGTATTTCTTAAGTGATGCGATTCAAAATGCAACTTATGATTTAAGAATGGACGTTAAAGAAAAAATGTCACGCATTCCAATATCATATTATGACAAACATACAGCAGGAGATTTAATGAGTCGTATTTCAACAGATGTTGAAGCCATATCAAACTCATTACAACAATCCTTTGCGGCAATCCTGCAAGCAGTCTTAATGATTGTAATTTCTGTTATTATGATGTTTGTATTAGATGTTAAGATGGCAATAGTTTCAGTCATGATCATTCCATTTTCTTTATTCGCATCAAAAATTATTATTAAGCACTCCCAAGTCTTATTTGATGAAACACAAGATGCATTGGGTGATTTGAACACTGTTGTTCAAGAAAAATTTACTGGATTTAATGAAATTAAACTTTATAACTATCAAGATGAGGCAAGTGAAGACTTTGCGAAAGTATCGACAGTCTTAAGCGAAACAAGTTTTAAAGCGAACTTTATCTCAGGTCTTATGGGACCAGCAGTAGCATTGTTAACATACTCAATCATTGCATATGTTATTTTTGCAGGCGCAAGAAATGTTCTATTAGGTACCTTTACTGTTGGGGCGCTTCAAGCATTCATTCGTTATATTTGGCAAATTAATCAACCCTTAAATCAAATGACACAATTATCAAGTGCCATTCAAGGAAGTTTCTCAGCAATGGGAAGAGTCTTTGACTTCTTAGATGAAGAAGAGGAAATTGTTATTGATAATCCAAAAACCATTGAAGACTATGAAGGCGCTGTGTCCTTTAATGATATTTCATTTGGTTATGGCGAAAACCTAGTCCTTAAGAATTTATCAGTTGATATAAAACCAGGACAAATGGTTGCAATAGTAGGGCCTACAGGTGCTGGTAAAACTACCATTATTAACTTACTAATGCGTTTCTATGATGTGAATGATGGATCAATCACAATTGATGGTGTCGATATTCGTGATATGGATAGAGACTATCTCAGATCATACTTTGGAATGGTACTTCAAGATACTTGGTTATTCTCCGGAAGAATTCGCGATAATATTGCTTACGGTAAATCTGATGCAACCATGCCAGAGATTATTGAAGTTGCGAAGCGTGCAAACGTGCATCACTTCATTAGAACACAACCGGATGGTTATAACATGGTATTAAATGAGGAATCAACAAACGTATCAAATGGTGAGAAGCAGTTAATTACTATCGCACGTGCTTTATTAAGTGATCCAAAAATCTTAATCTTAGATGAAGCAACATCATCCGTTGATACAAGACTTGATGCAATGATTCAAGAAGCAATGAATGAACTAACTAAAGATAGAACAAGCTTTGTGATTGCACATAGATTGTCCACAATACGTAATGCGGATGTGATATTAGTTGTTAAAGATGGCAACATTATTGAAAAAGGAAATCATGATGCGCTGCTAAGTCAAAATGGATTCTATGCAGAGTTATACAATTCACAATTCTCTGATCAATGATGTAAGTATTAATCCTTTACTTTTGTATTCACATTTGATATATTTGATATGCAATAAAGGGAGTAGAAGCCTTTAGGAACGATTTTCGTCAACACGACGTGTTTACATGTCCGGGAACCGTATAAATTCGAGACTTTATTCAAGTTTTTATACTTGGATAAGGTCTTTTTATTTACTTATCCAAAAGATATTAGGAGGATTGAAATGAATCAATGGTATACAAAGTCAATTGACGAGGTTAAAGAAAACTTCGATATTGAAAATGGTCTTACGCAAAGTGAAGTAGAAAAATCGCGTAATGAACATGGAAAGAATGAATTAGAAGAAAAGGGAACACGCTCAAAGTGGTTACGCCTTTTAGACCAATTTAAAGACACAATGATTATTGTGCTTCTAGTCGCATCAGCAATTAGTTTTGCACTGGGTGATAGAACAGAAGCCATCATTATTGTCGCAATTGTTGTATTAAATGCGCTCATTGGTTTTATCCAAGAGAATAAAGCTGAGGAGTCACTTAAAGCACTTCAAGATATGAGTAGTCCGAATTCAAAAGTAATTCGTGATGGACATGAAATCTCAATCCCAAGTAAAGAAGTTGTTGTGGGAGACTTAATGATTCTAGAAGCAGGGGACTTAGTTTCAGCTGACTTACGAATCGTTAAGAGTAACTCACTTCAAATTCAAGAAGCATCATTAACTGGAGAATCTGTTCCAGTTTCAAAATCATCAACATATGTGGGTGAAGATAACGATGTACTTGGAGATAGAAAAAATATGGCTTACTCATCCGGTATGGTTACATACGGACGTGGATTGGGAGTCGTTGTTGCGGTCGGTATGAAGACTGAAGTTGGTAAGATTGCTGAAATGTTACAATCTTCTGTTGATACACAAACACCACTACAAAAGAAATTAGACAATTTAGGAAAAACATTGGGATACTTTGCACTGGGTGCAACAGCATTAATCTTTGTTCTTGCTTTATTTAAAGCCGAAATGGACGTTATGGAAGCATTCATGATGTCAGTATCACTTGCAGTTGCCGTTATCCCTGAGGGATTACCTGCAGTTTCAACAATTGTTTTAGCAATGGGTGTTAAACGTCTCGTTGAAAAACATGCAATTATTAGAACATTACCTTCAGTAGAAACTTTAGGTTCAGCATCTGTAATCTGTAGTGATAAAACAGGAACTCTAACACAAAATAAGATGACTGTTATGGAATCATGGACAGATGGTGATGCATCAAGAGAAATTACGCTTGCTACATATGCAGCACTATGTAATGACTCACGTTTTATTGATGGCGAATGGGTTGGTGATCCAACTGAAACAGCCCTTACTAACTGGAGTGATACATTAGATATCAAAACAAGTGAACTGGAACTAACATATCCAAGAATCAATGAAACACCATTTGATTCAGGACGTAAACGTATGAGTACAGTTCATACTGAAAATGACAAAATATTCGCAATTGCTAAAGGTGGCGTTGATGAAGTATTAAACATTACAACTAAGATTATGGTTAATGGGGAAACTCGTGATATCACAGAGGAAGATATTAATCGTATTCAAGAAGCCAATGCTGGTATGGCAAAACGCGCACTTCGCGTCTTAGCTGTATCCTATAAACCAATGGATGAAAACCCATCAGAGGGACATGAGTCAATTGAAAGAGATCTAACATTCGTTGGATTAATTGGAATGATTGACCCACCACGTGAAGAAGTTTATGAAGCAATCGCTACATCAAATCGTGCTGGAATTCAAACTGTTATGATTACAGGTGACCATGCAATTACTGCTGAAGCAATCGCTGATGAAATTGGATTACTCAATGGCGGCCGTGTTATTACAGGACATGACCTTGCACTGATGAGTGATGATGACTTATTTAATGAAGTATTACACATTGCAGTATATGCACGTGTATCACCAGAAGATAAAATGCGTATTATTACAGCATGGAAAAAACATGGCCATATCGTTGCGATGACCGGAGATGGTGTTAATGATGCACCGGCTCTAAAACATGCAGACATTGGTGCTGCGATGGGTATTGTTGGAACTGAAGTTGCCAAAGGTGCAGCGGATATGATTCTAACAGACGATAACTTCGCTACAGTTGTTACAGCTGTTTCAGAAGGACGCCGTATCAAAGCAAATATCATGAAAGCAATAAACTACTTACTATCATGTAACGTAGGGGAACTATTAACACTGCTTATTGCGATTCTATTTGGATTTGGAACACCTTTAATTCCAATTCATATTCTATGGGTAAATTTAGTAACTGACTCACTACCAGCACTTGCATTGGGTGTTGACCCTGCGGATGCAGATGTAATGGATCATAAACCAGATACTTCAGATTCACTCTTAACAAAAGGTGCAATGTGGAGAATTCTATACCAAGGAGCAATGATCGGTGGTATTACACTCTTTGCCTTTATGTATGGTTCAGGAAAACTATGGAACCCTACAGGTTCATTAGAAATGGGACAAACAATGGCATTCACTGTATTAGCATTAAGCCAACTTGTTCATGCATATAACATTCATTCAGCAAAACAATCAGTATTTAAAACATTCTTTAACAACAAGTGGCTTCTATTAGCAACACTTGTGAATGCATTAATGATGGCTGTAGTACTCTTTGTACCAGCTGTAAGAGAAATCTTCAGTCTTGTTGCTTTAGATCTACACCACTGGGAAGTTGTCATTGCACTAGCACTTGTACCATTACCAGTCGTTGAATTGATGAAATTATTCAAATTAAACGGAAAAGACTAATAAAAACTGCCACTTAGATGGCAGTTTTTACATGTGTAGCGTATAATAACAAAGCAAAGGAATGAAAACATGAAAAAACCAGTAAACAAAAACGATGTATTAGAAGTAGAAATTATAGATTTAACCCATTTGGGTTATGGTGTCGCAAAGGTCGACGGCTTTTCAATATTTATTGAAAACACCCTACCAGAAGAAATAGTAAAGATTAGAGTAGAACGCGTTCAAAGACGTTTCGCATTTGGAAAACTATTAGAGATAATTAAGCCATCAAAGGACCGCGTTGAAGTCACAGATATCCTACAAACAAGATTGGGTATCATGCCACTACAACATTTAAACTACGATGCACAGCTACGATATAAGCAAAAACAAGTACAATATGCACTAGAACAAAACAACGATATTTCTCATATAGAAGTACGCCCAACATTGGGGATGGAAAATCCATGGGAATATAGAAACAAAGCCCAAATTCCCGTTCGTAATGTTAATGGAGTCTTAGAAACAGGCTTCTTTAAAAGAGGTTCTCACGATTTAGTTCCTGTTGATACATACCATATTCAACCAAAAGAAATGGATGAAGCGATTCTAGTTATTAGAGATATCTTTAGAGATTTAGGTGTCAAAGCTTACGATGAGAAAACGCATAAAGGCATGATTAGACATATCATTGTAAGACAGGGTAAAAATACAAATGAAATGATGGTAATCCTTGTCACAAATCACAAAGAATTACCAAACAGTCATGAAATTGCCCAGGAAATATTAGCAAAACTACCCAATACTGTCAGCATTATCCAAAACATTAATACAAAAGATACAAATGTTATTATGGGTAATAAACATAAAGTTATCTTCGGAGAAGACAAGTATTATGATAAGCTCAAAGACTTAACATTTGCGATATCTGCCAGATCATTTTATCAAGTAAACTCACTTCAAACAGAAGTACTTTATGATGAAGCAATTAAGATGGCACAAATCACAAAAGAAGATACAGTCATTGATGCTTACTGTGGTATTGGAACAATTTCACTGTTTGCTGCACAAAGTGCAAAACATGTATATGGTGTTGAAATTATTGGTGATGCGATCAAGATGGCAGAATATAACCAAAAGATTAATCAAATAGATAATGCAACATTTGAAGTTGGAAAAGCAGAAGAAATTATGGAAGCTTGGGTTCAACAAGGACTCAAAGTAGATGTATTGATTGTTGATCCACCAAGAAAAGGTTTAGAAGAAAGTTTTATTGAAGCATCAGTAAAAACAAATCCCGACCGTATTGTTTATGTGAGTTGTAATCCACAATCACTCAGCAAAGATTTAAAAATATATCATGATTTAGGTTATGAGATTACGCAAGTTCAACCTGTTGATATGTTCCCCCATACAACACACGTTGAGACGGTAGTATTGATGTCAAGGGTTGATAAGTAAGCGTGTAATAAGATAAGTAAATAAA